>DYKL01000080.1 GCA_020722645.1 Acetofilamentum sp.
GCAAAATTAAAAAAATTTACAATCCCCCCTATATTTTGGATTGAGCCAAAAAAACTTATGCATTTTCGGATTTGAAAATCCGAAAACGCTATAAATCAAATTATTATTAAATTCGGATTTCAAATCCGAATTAGCTACGCGTAAATAAGTTTCGTAAATGTAAGCTATTTTAAACCCAAAAACAATTCTTTATTTCTCGAACCATTTTTTATATTTTTCGTTGTAAAACATCTCAAAGTTGTCGGTTGGACTTGGTGCGTTAAGTTTATCAATATTACCTTCGGGGTCAATGAAAATGTAAGTCGGGTAATTTTCAACTTTATATTTTTTTATAATATTATTATTTTTTTCAGCAAATAAAAAAGTCCATTCGATATCTTTGTTTTTTTGTAAAAAATCGGTCATTTCATCATAGTTGTTGCCAATAAATATTGTTAAAATGTTCAATTTTTTGATTTTTTTATTGTGATATGACTTTAATAAAGTCAGATGTTGCTGGCAAGCGTAACTTTTTGGGTGAAAAAACTGCAGATAAACAAATTCGCCTTTGAATTTTTCGAAACTGAAAGTATTATTTTTTTTATCGGGCAAATTCAGTTTCGGTGCAGGCGTTCCCTCACGTAAAGAGTTAATTTCTGATAAAATTTTTTTGATGATTAAATAATTTTCGTTGGCAACAGTAGTCGGAGTAATGCTCAGAAACATTTCAATAATATTGTTTTGAGTCTGTTCATCTTCATAGAATTTGTCGTACAAGCCTTTAATAACAATCAGTTCCGCTAATTTGTCGTTTTCAATTTTACCGTAATTTTTTAATGTGTCTTTTAAATTAAAAAACGTTTTGTCGGATATATTTTTATAAATAATCGGCAAAGGCAGAATACTTGTTCCTGACTTAAAACAATTTTCGAAAGAGTAATTAAACAGACTCATATAAGCCGAGTTTTCAAATAAAACAGGAGTTTTTGAAAATAATGAGTCGAGCAGATATTGTTTATCGTGTTGGATAAAAAAATATTTCAAAAGTTCAAATTCGTATTTTTTATTAAAGGTAAAATATGAGTCGTCAGCAAAAGAAAATATTGTGTCGTTAATTTTTTCGACAGAATCTAAGTATTTGAATTTTTCGTTTTTAAACTTAAATTTTTGGAGTTCGTTTTTATGTTTGTTTAAAAAAGATTTATAAGCTAAAAGTAATAAATTTATATCATTTTCTGGGGGGCTTACAATTATTGCCGGAAGTTTTTCTTTTTCAAAATAAGGATTCAAAAATTGTTCGTCAGTCATTTCGATTTTTTGCGGAATTCTTATTTCATATTTTTTGTCTTTTTCGACAGTCAAAAAAGCCATTAAAACCGGCAAATCAACAAATACATCTATTGTTTGGTCATTGTTAAAATTAAAATTGAAAATTCCGGAAGTATCAACATAAGATTTTGCAACTATTTCGGTCGTATATGTAATTCTGTCTGAATATTTACATAAATATAATGTGTCGCCGATATACGAATTGGCTTTGCCTGTAATTATTGTCTGAGAATATAAATTTACGGAGGAAATAAAAAACAAGCTAAGCAAGATGTTCAGCAAGCCAGTTGAGAATATCGTTGTAAACTTCTTGTCTGTTGGTTTCATTAAGCATTTCGTGCCTTCCATCTTCGTAAAGTTTCAGTTTAATATCATTAACTCCCGAATTCCTGTAATTATTGTAAACTTTTTGAACATCCTTAGAAAAATTACCAACCGGGTCTTTAGTTCCTGAAAACATCAGAATCGGAAGATTTTTAGGAACTTTGTCAAAAGTTGATTTTTTATTAACGAATAAAATCATTGAGAGCATATCAAAAAAGAAGCGGTTGCTGAAAACAGTACCGCAAAACGGGTCGTCAACGTAGTTTTTATTTCTGTCGTTATCTCTTGAAAGCCAGTCGAAAGGTGTTTTGTTAGGTTTGAAAAAAGTGTTGTACTTGCCAAAAGATAATTTGTCCAAAAGTTTACTCGGTTTTGCTTTGTTTTTTAAGATACCTTGTAGCCAAGCCATAAAAATTCCGAATTTTATTAATGCACCGCTTTGTGCATTTGTGCCGGAAATTATAGCACCTTTTATTTTGGGAGAATATTTTGCGATAGCAGTTCTGACAGCAAAAGAGCCCATTGAATGTCCCATTAAAAAAACGGGTTTATCAGGAAATTGTTGTAAAATTATCTCGTTGAGTTTAATAACATCATTAACCAAAAAATGCCAGCCGTTTTTTTTGCCGAAAAAGCCCAGATTTTGGACTGTTTTAGCAGTTTGTCCGTGTCCGATATGGTCGTTTACAAACACAACAAAGCCGTTTTTGGTCATAAAATCGCCAAATTCGGTGTATCTGCCTGAATGTTCAGCCATACCGTGAGCAATTTGCAAAACTCCTTTGATTTCAGAGATTTCCGGTTCCCATTTTCTGACAAATATTTCCTGTTGATTTGAACCTTTGAATGTAAATGTAGTTTCTTTCATTTGTATTATTCTAATGGAAAACTTATATAGACGTTTGTCAGCATTTTTTCGATTTTTTTAACTTCTTCTTCGCTGAAAGAATTTGTGCCTGAAAGGTCTATATATGTTAGATTGTGAAGTTTTTTGAAAGATTCAGGGATAATTGAAATATTGTTGTTCTGTAATTCTAATTCCTGCAGATTTGTTAAATATCCCATCTCTTCGGGTATTTCGGTAATGTTGTTATTTGCAAGGCTCACTACTTCGAGAGATTTAGCATTTTGAATTTGAGATGGTATTTTGTCAATTTGGTTGAATTGAAGATACAAAAGATTCAAATTTTCTAAACTGCCTATTGTAGCAGGAATGTTTGTTATAAAGTTTGTTGAAGCTCTGAACTCGGTGAGATTTGCACAAAATCCCATTTCATTAGGCAAAGATTGAATATTATTATGACTAACGTCAATTACAATCAAATTTCTGCATTTAAAAACAAAACCGGGGAGTTCGGTTAGCTGGTTGCCTGAGAGATATAAATATTGAAGATTTTTGAGATTTGAAATTTCTTCGGGTAAAGAATCGAGGTAATTGTCATTAACACTCAGTATTTTCAGGTTTTTTAAATTTCCGATTTCATGAGGTAGAGAAGTAAGCTCGTTTTTGTCGAGATATAATTCCTGTAAAAGAGGCAAATCACCAATTGTTGATGGTAAACTTACAAATCCGTTGTCTAATAATCTTAGTCTTTGAATATTTTTGAATTTTGAAATATCATCAGGCAAAACCGGTAAACCTGAATTCAGAAGGTCTAAAACAATAACTTTTTCAGGCTCTTTGTTGGCTTCATCCATAGTTGTGTAGATATATTCCATATCTAACTCTTCTGATGAAAGTAAAGTCTGAGATTTAGAAACGTAACTGAAAAGTAAAAAGAATAATATTACATAAAATTTATTCATTATTTTTTGTAAGTTGTTTTGTTTCAATATTGTTTAATTTGCCAAAGTTTAAATATGTTAATTTTAAAAAATCCTCAATTGTTTTTGCTAATTCACCGGCTGCTTATTAAATCAATCAATTTCTTTAATGACAATAACTTCTTCATTCGGTTTGTGCATAAAATATTCTTCTCTTGCAAATTTTTCAAGAGATTGATTATCTGTTTTAAGCAGAAAAAGTTTTTCTGAGTCTTCTGTCAACTTTGTTTCGATATATTTTTTTTGTTTTTCCAGTCGGTTAACTTCTGAATTGTATTTAAAAAGTCTTATAATATTATAGTCATCAATAAATAAAATCCATACAAAAAATATAGCAAATGTTATTTTGAATTTGTTTTTTAGGATATATTGATAAATTTTTTTTAATTTGTCTGTTTCAAATTTCATCATTTTGATAGTTAAAATCAATATCACAAAAATAAATTTTTTTTTATAAAAAAGTTAAAAAATAAATAATTTTTATACATAAAAATAATTCATTATTATAATTATTTGTTAATCAGGTGTTTATATTTTTTTCAAAAAGTTAAAAAATGAAAGGAAAATTATTAGTTTCTGTTTTTCAGTCTGATGTTGTATGGTGTAATCGTCAAAAAAACATTCAAATTTTTGAAAATAAGTTAAAAAATATAAAAAATTCAGACATAATTATTTTGCCTGAAATGTTTGACACGGGTTTTTGTATTGAACCTCATAAAATTGCCGGCGAAAATGGTCAGGAAACTTTGTATTGGATGAAGTCTTTTGCATTAAATAGTAATATTTCAATCTGTGGCAGCTTAATTTTCAAAGAAAATGAAAGATTTTTGAACAGGTTTTATTTTGTAACGCCTCAACAAGATGTTTTTTATTACGATAAACGACATTTGTTCGGTTACGGTGGCGAAAAAAATGAGTTTTCTGCCGGTAATAAACACACTTTGATTACTTTTTCAGATTGGCAGATATTCCCGCTTATTTGTTATGATTTGCGATTTCCGGTTTGGGCAAGAAATATTCATAATTACAATCTTTTGATTTATGTAGCAAATTGGCCCGACAGCAGAATTGAGCAATGGAAGTCATTATTGATTGCAAGGGCTATCGAAAATCAAACATACACCATCGGAGTAAACCGAATCGGGACTGATGGCAACGGTTTTGTATATCCGGGAAAATCTTTGGCAGTTAATCCGAAAGGCGAAATTTTATACGAAGCAAAAGATTCAGAAGAGGATTTGTTTACAGTTGAATTAGATTTGGATTTTTTGAAAGTTTTAAGACAGAAATTTCCAGTACTCAATGACAGAGATGAATTCAAAGTAATGTGATTCTATTTATTTAAAATGCTTCGATAGTGTTTTAAAAACCAGTGAGTCGCAAATCTACTGCATTAAGTACAAACTGACTTTTTTTCGTAAGATTTTATTGCTGAAAGGTTTGGTGATATAATCATCGAAGACATCTTGATATTGTTTTTTTTCATCATCAAGAACATAAGCCGAAAGCCCGATTATTGGTAAATTGGGTTTGAAATTTTTAATGATTTTTGCAGCAGAATATCCGTCCATAACCGGCATTTTAATGTCCATAAGCACAAGTTGGAAATCCTGTGTTTTGCAAATATCAACAGCTTCCTGACCGTTTTTGGCGTGAATGAGTTTGATATTATCGTTTATGAAAATTTTTTCTATAAAATGAAAATTGAATTGTTCATCTTCTGCAACCAAAATATTTTGAATCAGTATCGAAGACGTATTTGTTTCTGTTGTCTTTTTAACATTTTCTGCCGGATTATAAGGAATTGTAAAATAGAAAGTTGAACCAACATTGTGTTCTGATTCCACTCTGATTTTGCCTCCGAGTATGTCGGTCAATCCTTTTGATATTGCAAGTCCTAATCCTATGCCTTCGTATATTTTACTTTTATCATCATCAGCTTTGTTGAATCTGCCGAATATTTTGTTAATAAATTCTTCTTTTATTCCTATTCCTGTGTCTTTTACATAAAATTCAAGTTCATTTTTTTCTGCAACAAGGTAGTATCCAAATTCGACACTTCCTTGATGTGTGAATTTTAATGCATTAGAGAGCAAATTTGATAAAATTGTAGTTATTTTTGATTTATCTGATATAATTTTTACCTGTATGTCGTCTAAATTTCTTTTTGAGTAAAATGAAATATTTTGATTAGCTGCTTGTTTTTTGAATTCAGATGTTAATTCGGTTATTAAATTATTGGCAGAAAATTCTTCATTGAAGATTTTTTCCTGATTAGTTTCAATAGCTGAAATTTTAAGGATATTTGAAACGACAGACAGAAGCTGATTACTGCTTGATTGAATTATTGAAATGTAGGTTTTTCTTTTTTCGTCGTCTATATCGTCTTCATCGTTTAATCCATAACTTTTATATTTTTTACGTAATTATTTTCTACATAATTGATTTTTAATGACTTAAATTTTTTGAGTTAAAATTAAATATTACGTATTTACGTAATGTTTAATACTTGTTTATTTTTGTTATGTTTACTGATATTGTTGCAAATTAAAGCCTCTATTACGTATTTATAAGAAAAGTTACGGTTTAATGAACAAAAATAAAAAAAACGCAAGATTTCTTTTTCTTGCGTTTAATTTTTTTCACAATTGTTTTAAGCCTTTTTTACAGGAATACAAAATCCACCGTAAAAAAACCTTCTTTGTGAGGTTCGGGGTACATTTCAAAACTATGACCGTCTGCAGAAATGTAGCCGCTTTGAGGAAGCCACATTCCACACATCTAACCCCAGGCTTGTGCAAAATCATCTGATGTCAGTCTAAAACGCCCGATTGCATAAGTCCCTTCCTGTATTTCCATTTTCCCGATCACCGACGTTTCAGGTGTCCACATCTGAAATTTTTAACGGTTTTAAACCCAGACTAAATTTTAGAATTTAGCTTTCAAAGATAAAACTACATTTCTTCCGGGAGCAACAATACCGGAACTGTATGGTCTGTATCTTTGGTCTGTTATATTTTCAACACCGGCACTCACTGAAAAATTTTCGGAAATTGAGCATAAAGCTTTGAAATTCAGTGTGTACCAAGATGGAGAATATGGATTCCCGTTTTTGTCAATGGCATACATGTAATCTTTTCCAATTTCTTCTTCCGGCATTTCTTCAAAACTTTTTTCACCGCTGTAAACAGAGTAAAACTGTAAAGTCAAAAGTCCATAACTGTAAATAAGTTTTGTGTTTCCAAACCAAGGCGGAGCGTGTCTTGAAGGACTTGTTGTTCCGTCGTCTAATTCTTCTTCGCCTTTTTGATAATTAAAATCTGATGTTAATGAAAAATGATATGGTAAAACCAACTCAAATCCTGTTTGTACACCGTAAACATTAGCTTCAGCGGCATTTTGAACTGCCTGAACTTTACTCATTGTTCCGTCGTAAATAATGCTGTCTAATCCATTTAAAGTATAATCCCTGCGAACAAGTGCATTCTGAAGAAGTGTGTAATAACCTGTTATGTCAATTTTCAGAAATTTTCCGAACATTTTAGCCATTGTTATTTCACCATTATAAGCATACTCTGCATCTAAATCAGGATTTGGAATAATAACGCTTCCCGGCTCAGAATCAAACACTTTGCCCATATCATCAACATTAGGCGAACGAAAAGCAGTTGCTAAGTTCATCGAAAAAATCAGTTTTTTGTTCGGTTTGTAAACAAAACCACCGCTTCCGGTCAGTTTGCCATCGTTAATGTTTGCATTTGTGAAAGGAAACGGATAGAATGTAGTATCAAAAGAAGCATCAAGAATGAAATGATTATATCGTACAGCAGCCTGAATTATGAATTTTTCTGAAACCGAAAATTTATCGGTCAGATAAATCCCGTAAGAATTCCACTGTGATTGAGGATACCTCGAAGGACCAGTTACAGATATACCGGTCGAAATATCAGTATTTATGCCTTTTGAATTGACATCGTTTTGAATAAATTCAGCACCATAAAAAACAATATTTTTATTGCCGATAGTTTTAATAAAGTCAAAGTTTACTGAATACGCATCAACTTTTTCGATTCTTGTTTCTCTGTCGTTTTTGTTGAAATCACGACTGATTCTGCTTTCTTCGAAATATTGATGAGCAATTCTGATGTTCATTTGGTCGTAAAGAAAAATATTGGCATTGTTTGAAATTAAAAGATTGTTCATCATCCATATTTGTGGACCATAGTCCCATTCGCCGTACCTCGGCAGACCGTTTTTGTATCTGATATGACGGTCGTAACGCGAATAATCTGATGTTTCGGAATAATGAACACCGTATTGAAAATCCCATTTATTGTTAGGTTTAAATCTTATTTTTTGCATCATATTTATTTGCGAATATCCCGAAATTTTCTGGATTTTCTGGTCGATGTTAGTTACAACAACATCAAGACTGTCAATTCTTTGGACATAAAAAGGTCTCAGATATTCTTCTGGTCCGTAGCTTCCCATTTTCAGGTCATCAAAATCGAAAGAGCTGAAACTTGAAAGCATTGCCCATTTTTTGCTACCAATACTTATATCAAAATGACCTGTTTTTTCATTATTGGCAGATGAATATCGAGTAATAAATTTACCGGTTACAAAAGGCTCATCTGTGGCAGAAATTTCGGGAATAAGAGTCTGAAAGTTCATAACCCCACCAATAGCATCGCTACCGTAAATTACAGAACCCGGACCAAAAAGTACTTCTGTATTTTCCATTGCAAAAGGGTCAAGTGAAATTACGTTCTGAATGTTTCCGGCTCTGAAAATAGCAGTATTCATACGAACACCATCAATAACGTATAAAAGACGGTTTGTTGCAAAACCACGAATCATCGGACTACCGCCTCCTTGCTGGCTTTTTTGTATAAAAACTTTTCCGGATACAGACAACAAATCTGCGGCGGTCTGTGGATTAGACAATGAGATGTTTTTTTGTGAAATTGTGCTGACTTTTGAGGGTACACTGCTCGAAATCTGATTCCACCTTGAAGCTGATACAACAACTTCGTCCATGCTTACATTTGCAGGTGTTAATGAAACTGCAAAATTATCTGTTTTAAGCTCTGAGTATGATTTTTCAACAGCAGAAAAACCTAAAAGTCTGAAGATTATTATCTCTGCATTTTCAAAAATTGATATATCAACCTGTCCTTTTGAATTTGTGGTAATATAAGTCTGGCTTTTATTGCTTGTTATCATAACCAAATCAAGAGGTTCTCCTGTTTCCTGATTTATTACTTTTACAACTTGTGAATTTGCTGCAATTCCAAAGAACAGCAACAAAAATATAATAATAAATTGTTTCATATTTTATAAAATATTTGAAATTAAATTTTGTTTTTTTTAAATTTTTCAAGGATTTTTTTAGTCGAATAACCCTTAAAAAAAAACTGTTTTTGAGATTTATTTTTTAGGTGGAGGTGAATCAGGAATTAAATTGTAAGAGGAAATGTTAAAAAAATAAGTAAAAAACAATTCAAAGCATAGAATATTTGATTTTTCAATAAAATTTGACTTTTCAAAGTAAAAGTTTTGGAATAAAAGATTTATTCTATGAGTGTTTTTATCGGAATTATTGTTTTTTGTTTTTGTTATTAATTTAATATGTTTTTTTATCAGCTTTGTTTCTTTATCGTCTTTCCAGCATAAATAAAAGGTCGTATCGTTTCTTGAATAAGTTTCAAAAATGTCATACATTTGATTATTGTATAAAAATTCGTGTTTTTTTATCCAAACAATAGATTTTTCTGCTTCTGCCTCTGAAAATTTTAATAAAACCAGTTCCGTTTTTTCTTCGTATTTTTTTTTGTAAGCATTAACCCGGGAACGAATTATTTGTTTTTGGAAGTTGAATGAGATTAAATAAAAAAATGACGGAAAAATTATAATAAATAAGAGAAAAAACGCATATTTTTTTTGTTTAATAATCATTTGCTATTTATGCTTTAGGTTGATTTTTGCCGTTTTTAAAAAATTTGCTTTCAATTTTTTGTTTAAGAGTTGGAATTTCAACTCCGATAATGACTTTACCGTATTCAGCAAAAGAAATCTGACCTCGTTCTTCTGAAACAATTATAGCCAGTGAGTCTGTATTTTCTGTTATCCCGATTGCTGCTCGATGCCTTAGTCCCAGATAGTAGGGTAGGTCAGTTCTTTCGGTTAATGGTAATACACAAGAAGCCGCTGTAATTTTATCTCTGACAATAAACACCGCGCCATCGTGCAGAGGTGAATTTTTAAAAAAAATTGTCTGTAAAAGATGTGCATTTACGGTAGCATTTAGCTTTTGTCCTGACTGATAGTAGTTTTCAAAAATATCATTATCTGAAATTACAATCAAAGCACCTGTTTTTTTTTCTTTCAAGTAATCGCATGCTGTTAAAATTTCTTCAATCGGAATATTACATTCTACTTTTTTTCTGAAATAGTCGAAAAATTTGTTGAATTTGAAATTTTCCTGACTTTTTGAGCCAATCATTAGCAAAAATCTTCTTACTTCCTGCTGAAAAACAATAAGAATTGCAATAACGCCTACACTCATAATATGTCCTAGAATTGTGCTCAACAATTGCATATTCAGAGCTTTTACGAGTAACCAGATAAAATAAGCGCCAATAATTACATAAAATATGTTTATTGCGGCAGTTCCTCTGATTATCATAAAAAATTGATAAAATAAATACGCCACAAGAAAAATATCAATTACATCTATAAGTCCGAATTCCAGAAATCGCAGCATAATTTATTGGTTATTAGTTGTTTTGCTCATATCTATTACTGAAATTTTAAAGTATTTGTTAGGATTTTTTTGAATGTCTTCAATCAGCAGATTCAAATTTTTTGATAAATCTTCAATATTATAATAAAGAGTGTCGTTGTTAAGTAATTGACCGAGAGAGCCTTCTCCGGAATTTATTTTAGTAGTAATAGAATTGAGATTCTCGAGTACGTAATTTGTTTGAGCGACTGTTTTTACAAGATTTGCAGCCGCCAGAGAATCACTTATATCCGAAAAATTATTTATTGCATTGTTCAATGCAGGTTCTTTTTCTTTAAGCATAGAAGTAATTGACTGCAAATCGCTTATAATTATCTGAACTTTTCCTTCCGGATCGCTGACAAGTTTGTTCAGTGCTGCTGACATCATTTCAAAGTTTTTGGCAATTCTGCTTATACTTGTTAAAGAGGACGTTATGGAATTTTCGTTGTCAATTAAAATATTGTTCAAAACTTCAATTATTGAGTCTAACGAAACCATAAGTTTTTCGGTTTTCTGTTTAAGCGGGTCAATTTGCATAGCAAGTTCATCAAGCATACTTACCTGAATTTTACTGACTATTGTATCGCCGGGAGTATAAAAATCATCTGAAACAGCAGGAACAACCCTCAGACCTTTTGTGCCGAGTAAATCAGAACTGTATATTTCTACAATACTCCCTACCGGAATTTTAATGTCTTTGTCGATGCTGAATGTAATAATTAATTTAGTGCCGATTTCATCGTTGAAACTAACTTGTTTTACTTGTCCGACACGATATCCTTTAAAAGTAACAGGTGAGCCGATGTCTAAACCTCCTACTTGTTCAAAAACCGCATAGAAATTTTTTCCCTTTTTGAATATATTTTTCCCTTTCAAAAAACTCATTCCCCAGATAAAAAGAAAGATTGTCAGAACACCTACAAATCCAACAATAATAGCTTTTTTTCGTTCCATATACTTTAATTCAATTTTTAAAAATTTGGTTTAGTCATTGATAAGAGATATCTTTGAATAAAACTTTGACAAATATACAAATTCGTTATTAAAAATTAAACTTTTGTCAAAAAATAAT
>DYKL01000554.1 GCA_020722645.1 Acetofilamentum sp.
GAGCGGGCTAAAATGCTTGAATACCCACTAAAACCCTTATGGCATATACACTTTGCTGTGCTTTCGTGCTTGTCATCTTTGTTTATTCTTACTCAAAATTCTTTTCTAAAAAACAATTCTTTTTCTTTAAACAAAACAATGATTGCAGTGATAAGTAGCAATACTGTTTGAATGATTTTGCTATCGGGGTGAGTGGCAAATATTTCATTTGTTACATTTGCCGAGCAATGAAATATTATGGCTACTAAAATATTACGGTTTGTTTTATAATACAGCCAGTTCATTAAAATTACAAATACAAACAGGCTGAATACAAAATTTAACGAATACAATACGCCTTGAGCTACAACAGTACTGTGATAATAGCCGCTGATAAAGGAAAGAGGCACATGCCAGAAAACCCAGTATAGAGAAAATATTACCGATGTGTTAAATAAATTAAACCTCCTACGCAATGTATCAGTGCCATACGAGTGCCATGCCAATTCTTCAACTACTGGGGCGAAAAGCAGAATGAACCATGGTGAAAATATTGCAGTGGTAAAACTCGGTGAACCTGAAATGTGAAACTGGTCTAGGCTATGCCCAAACACAAGGGATATAAACTGCGCTGCAACCAGTGATAGAAAAATCAATATAAAAGCTGACACAGTATATATCGGACTGAACCCTTTTTGGCTAAACATCCTGTTTTTCAGGTCGTTATACAACTCTTTATCCGATAAAAATAAATAAGCTGCCACAAATACCGGAGCCAGTAAACCAAGTATGGACAATCCTGCCTGGACAAAAAGTAACAGGCTACTTCTTTCTCGCATATGGCTGATATAGGCTGCTGTAAACCATAAAATCCATGGGATTAACAATGATAGGCCGTAAAAGAAAACCGGCCGGTTGTACTTTTCAATAATTTTATTTTCCATTTTCCCTCCTGAAATTTATTGTATAATTTTTTTTGTTTCCATATTGATCAGCAATAGAAAAATTATGTTTTTCAAAAAGAGCAACTAATTCTTCAATACTCATCTTATCAGGATCTCCAGCAAGTTCAGAAATCGAAACTATTCCATCTCTTTTTAACATTCGATAAAACTCCTTGATGTATGCATCTTTATTTTCAACTTCTCCAAGAACTGTAACTAAAAAGATAACATCAAAGAAATTATTTTTAAAATCAAATGTTTTTCCGTTACATAAATGATACTCAACATTCACTATCTTTCTTCTATTTAATCGTTTTTGTGCATATTTGAGCATTTTAGGCTGAATGTCTGCAAGATATAGCATGCCGTTTGTTAATTTTTTTGCAATGGGAATACTAAAATAACCAGGACCTGGACCGACTTCTAATACTTTATAATTTTCTTTAAGTTCAAGTCTTTTGATTAATTCTTTCGCCGATAAAAAGATATTTCTGAAAGGGATAAGCAGTGTAAAAGCCCATTTGGGGGGGAACACCCCCTTCGTTGCAAAGCCTTTTATTGTTTCATTTATGGTTTTATTTGTTTTCATAACTTTTTTAATTATGGTTTTTTATAGCATGACGCCAACTAGTTTATACCAGCCATAAAGTTGCACCTATACAACAAAATTCTGCTGGCTTTGTACCATAAATAGCTGCGTTTATTTCTTGTGCAAAGATAAAAAAATATTATTATTAATCATCAAAAGGACTTTTTATTTGCTGAATATTCT
>DYKL01000081.1 GCA_020722645.1 Acetofilamentum sp.
TCCTTCGTTATCACTCAGGATGACGCTAATTGAAAAATTAACGAATTATTGTTTTATAATAATTTTTTTGATTTTAGTCTCTTAAAGAGAACATTTTAAAATCTGTAATTGTCAAGTCTTTATCAACTGATTTCAGATAATCTTTTACAGACATTTTGTTATCTTTAATAAATGCTTGATTTAACAAAGTGCTTTCTTTGAAAAATTTACCAAGACGACCTTGTGCAATTTTTTCAGCCATATCAGCCGGTTTGCCTTCGTTGATAGCAAGTTCTTTGCCGATTTCAATTTCTTTTTGGATAACATCTTGCGGTACAGATTTTTCGTCAAGAGCTACGGGTTTCATAGCAGTTGCCTGCATTGCAATGTCTTTTAGGACTACATCGCTGACACCTGATTTGTTAGCAGCTACAATAGTTGCAATTTTTTTGTCAGAGTGAATGTAAAAACCTGTAGTTTCACCTTTAACTTTTCCGTAGTATCCTAAATCAATTTTTTCGCCGATAACACCTGTCATATTGATAATTTCATCGCTGATTGTTCTGCCGTTAGAAAGTTTTAATTCTTTTAAACCATCAACGTTTTCGGGTAAGTTGTTTTTAGCAATTTCGAGAATTTCTTCAGCATTTTTTATAAAATCTTGATTTTTAGCAACAAAATCAGTTTCGCAGTTAAGAGAAATCATCACTGCATATTTTTTATCGTTTGTTGTTTTTGCAATAACAACGCCTTCGGTTGCTTCTCTGTCAGCTCTGTTGCTTGCAACTTTTTGACCTTTTTTTCTTAATATTTCTATTGCAGTGTCAAAATCACCTTCTGCTTCGGTTAATGCCTTTTTGCAATCCATCATACCGGCTCCGGTTATATGACGTAATTTTGCTACATCAGCTGCTGTAATATTTGCCATTTTTATAGTTTTTATTAGTTTAAAATTTATTTTAAAAATAAGGCTGTTCAATTAGAACAGCCTTTTGTTTTTTATTCTTCGTTATCGGATTCTGTTTTATCAGAAACTTCTGTTTCGGCTGTTTGTTTCTTTTCAATCTTCTTTTTTACCGGTGTTTTTGTTCTTTTTACGTCTTTTTGTTTGTCTTTATCTACTTTTCTTTCTTCAATACCTTCTT
Source organism: Acetofilamentum sp. (assembly GCA_020722645.1). Lineage (GTDB taxonomy): Bacteria > Bacteroidota > Bacteroidia > Bacteroidales > JAFGUD01 > JAFGUD01. Next base: position 1,125 of record DYKL01000081.1, read on the forward strand.
TTATAGCCTGAGTTATATAATCAATAACAAGTTCAATTGATTGAGATGCATCATCGTTTGAAGGGATAACATAATCAATTTGGCGAGGATTTGAATTAGTATCAACCATAGCAAAAATAGGCATTGCTAACTTTTGGGCTTCTCTGACGGCAATTTTTTCTTTTAAAACATCAACTACAAAAATAGCAGCCGGAACTTTTGTCATATCAGATACACTGCCTAATCTTCTGTCTAGCTTTTCTTTTGAACGAGATAATTGTAAACGTTCTCTTTTTGATAATTTTTCGAAAGTGCCGGTAGTTTCCATTTTTTCGATAGTGTTGATTTTTTTAATAGCACGTCTTAAAGTCTGGAAATTTGTTAGCATTCCACCCCACCATCTTTCAGTGATATAGGGCATTCCTACTGATTTTACTTTGGTAGCAATAATTTCTTTTGCTTGTTTTTTTGTTGCAACGAACAAAATAGTTTTACCTGATTTTGCTATTTGTTTAATTGCTGCTGCTGCCTCGTCTAATTTTGCAAGGGTTTTGTGCAGGTCAATGATATGAATCCCGTTCCTTTCCATAAAAATATATGGTTCCATTGCAGGATTCCACTTTCTTTTAAGGTGTCCAAAATGTACACCCGCATCTAATAATTGTTGAAATGTTGGTTTTTGCATTTTTTTACTTGTTTTTTAGAATTACTGTTTACGTTCCTAGTGTAAGCAATCATTTGGTAGTTTTCATTTAAAATTTTTGACTGTATGATATTAGATTTAAGATTGCTAATCTAAAATCCAATTTTTAAATCCGAAATTTTTATGAAAAGTCCAAACAATTTGGATACTAAACAATAATTAACGTTTAGAAAATTGAAATTGTTTTCTTGCACCGGGTTGGCCGGGTTTTTTACGTTCTTTGACTCGTGGGTCACGAGTAACAAAGCCGGCTTTACGCAATGCGGATTTGTTATCAGCGTTTAATTCGATTAAAGCTCTCGAAATTGCTAGGCGAATAGCTTCAGCTTGACCTGTAGAACCGCCACCTACAACTTTGATTCTTACATCAAATTTTTCTGCTGCTTCTAATAAATTTAAAGGTTGCATTACAATGTACTGATAACGTTTTTCAGAAAAATATTCATCAAATTTTCTGTCGTTTATTGTGATGTTCCCTTTGCCTTCTTGCAAAATAACTCTTGCAACAGCCGCTTTACGTCTTCCGGTTGTGTTAATAATTCCTTCCATAATTGCTATTTAATATCTGAAATATTTATTGGTTTTGGGTTTTGTGCTTGTTGTTTATGTTCGCTTCCGACATATACTTTCATATTATGAAATACTTTTCTGCCCAGACGATTATTTGGTAACATACCTCTTACAGCTCTTTCGATAATTTTTCGAGGGTCTTTTTTCAGAACATCCATTGGACTTTCTATTCTTTGACCTCCCGGATATCCGGTATGACGAATGTATTGTTTGTCTGTTAGTTTTTTTCCGCTGAACTTAATTTTTTCGCAATTGATTATTACAACATTATCTCCGCAATCTACATGGGGAGTAAAACTTGTTTTGTGTTTTCCTCTTAAAATCATTGCGACTGCAGTTGCTAAACGTCCTAAAACTACATCTTGGGCATCTATCAAAAACCATTCTTTTGAAACAGTTTGGTTATTGGCTGATATTGTCTTATAGCTCAATGTATCCACTTTTTCTTATTTTTATTTGTTACTAATTCTTTATAATTTTGGAGTTGCAAAAGTAAAATTTATTTTTTAATTAACAATCAATAATATTATTTTTTGTTGATAAGTTTTTTAAATTATCTGTAAATCAATGAATTATTTTTTAAAAAAAATCGAAATGTTTTTTTCTTTTATTTTTCTCTAATTTTGTTGGATATTTTTTATGATGAAAATTGATAAACTTAAAAATATTGCATTAAATCTGCCTCAAAAGCCAGGGGTTTATCAATTTTTCGACAATTCAGGTAATATTATTTATGTTGGAAAGGCTAAAAACCTTAAACATAGAGTAAATTCTTATTTCAATAAAACTTTAGACCGTACAAAAACTATCTTGCTTGTAAGACAAATTGATGATATTAAGTTTATTACGGTTGAAACTGAAACTGATGCTTTTTTACTTGAAAATACTTTAATTAAAAAGTATAAACCAAAATATAATATTCAACTCAAAGATGATAAAAGTTATCCTTGGATTGTTATAAAAAATGAATGTTTCCCGAGAGTTTTTTACACAAGAAATATAATCAAAGACGGTTCGGAATACTACGGTCCTTATACGTCAATAAATCTTGTCAGGACAATGATTTCTATGTTTAAAAAACTTTTTAAAATCAGAACTTGTAAATTAAATTTAACCCCTGAATCTATTAAACAAAAAAAATTCAAAGAGTGTTTGCAGTTTCATATTAAAAACTGTCTTGCTCCTTGTATTTCAATGCAAACAGAAGAAGACTATAATGCTAACATCGACAAAATAAGAAAAATTTTAAAAGGAAATGTAAATGTAGTTATTGATGAACTAAAAAAACAGATGTTTCAAGCCGCTAGTGTTTTAAATTTTGAGAAAGCCGAAGATATTAAAATAAAAACCGAACTGCTCGAAAATTATCAGAGTCGTTCAACAGTCGTTAATGCAAATATTGAAAATATAGACGTATATTCAATAAGTTCATCTGAAAAATATGCTTATGTTAATTTTTTGAAATTAATCAGCGGCAAAATTGTTCAGGCTTATTCAATGGAAATTAAAAAACAGTTGGACGAAACCGACAAAGAAATTCTTGAAAAAGCAATTATTGATATTAAAAATAACATTCAGCAGGGAATTAGTAATGCAAAAGAAATTTTAATTCCTTTCAGAATTGATTTGGAAATAGAAGGAATAAATTTTAAAATTCCGCAAAAAGGTATTAAAAAAGAATTGTTAAATTTATCTGAAAGAAATCTGAAATATTACAGACTTGACAAAGAACGACAAAGAAGTCAAATAGACCCGAACAGAAGAAGCAACGAAATTTTGGAACGTATGCAAAAGGACTTGAATCTGAAAAAATTACCTGTTCATATTGAATGCTTTGACAATTCTAATTTGCAAGGCACAAATGCTGTTTCTTCCTGCGTAGTTTTTAAAAACGGAAAGCCAAGTAAAAAAGATTATCGTAAATTCAATGTCAAAACAGTTGAAGGTCCTGACGATTTTGCTACTATGAAAGAAGTTATCTTCAGAAGGTACAAAAGATTGGTGGACGAAGAACAGGAGTTGCCTCAATTAATAATAATTGACGGTGGTAAAGGTCAGCTTTCTGCTGCGATTGAAAGTTTAATAGAATTGGATTTAATAGGAAAATTAGAGATTATTTCAATTGCAAAACGTTTAGAAGAAATTTTTAAACCAAACGACCCAATACCTTTATATATAGACAAAAATTCATCTACATTAAAAATTATACAACACGCAAGAGACGAGGCTCATCGTTTTGGAATAAGCTTTCACAGACAAAAAAGGAGCAAAGAAATGATAAAAAGTCAATTAACCGAAATCAATGGAATTGGCGAAAAAAGTATGGAAAAACTTATAAGGCATTTCGGCAGTATTGAAAAAGTCAAAGAAGCCTCTGTGGACGAACTTTATGAATTACTCGGAAAATCAAAAGGAGAAATAGTTTATAATATTTACAACAAAAAATGATACTGATTTAAACCTGTTGATTTTGTCGGTGTCCCCACCGACAAAAGTATGTATTACAGACATTTCATGTGTCCGCACCTGAAATGTCAACGGTTTTAAACCAAGACTCAAGAAATGACTACAAAAACGGGTTATTTCTTTTTTCTGTTCCTATGGTTGTGTCAATTCCGTGCCCGGGATAAACAATGAAATCGTCGGGTAAGGACATAATTTTATGGTTTATACTTTCAAGTAAAATGTCTAAATCGCCGCCGGGCAAATCAGTTCTTCCAATAGAATCTTTAAAAAGAACGTCGCCTGTTATTATGAATTTGTCTTGAACAGAATAAAAAGCTAAATGACCTGTTGTATGACCGGGAACTTTAAAAATATTGATTTTGCTGCTGCCGAATTTTATTTCGTCTTTTTCTGATATGTATTTGTCAATTTTAGGGGCTTCTTTAATATCAAAACCATACATTTCACCAACCTGAACTGCTGTCTCTAAAAGATATTCGTCTGATTTAGAGGCATAAAATTTTATTTTATAAGTTTTTTTGAGAAAATTAATGCCTAAAATATGGTCTATATGACAATGTGTATTTATTATTTTAGTGGGTTTCAATTTATTTTTGCTTATTATTTCAATAAAGTCTTTTTCTTCATCTTCTCCAAACATTCCCGGGTCAACAATAATGGTTTCTTTGTTTTTGTCTATAAGCAAGTATGTGTTTTCTGAAAAGCTGTTGAATGTTAATTGTACAATTTCCATTTTATAAGATTTTATTTTTCAAAAATAAAAAATTTACTTTGCAATAAAAAAAAATGAATATAGGTTTTGATGCCAAAAGAATCTTTTATAATAGAACAGGATTAGGAAATTACGGCAGAAATTTAATTTCATATTTGCACAAATTTTATCCCGAAAATAAATATTTTCTATTTACCCCGAATAAAAAAAATAGATTAAATTTTAGTTTAGATGATAGCATTAAAATTATTGAACCACAAATACAAAGTATTTTATATAATAATTTTTGGCGAACAAAAAAAATACTAAAAAATGATGTTTTTAAAAACTTATATTTGTACCACGGTTTATCAAATGAATTACCTATTGGAATTTCAAAAACTAAAGTTAAATCTGTTGTCAGTGTTCACGACCTGATTTTTTTAAAATATCCGAAATTATACAAAAAAATTGACAGGTTTATTTATTATCAGAAGGTTAAAAAGGCTTGTCAAGAAACAGATAAAATTATTTCTATCAGCGAACAGACAAAAAATGATATTATTGAATTTCTGCGAACTGATGAAAATAAGATTGTTACAGTTTATCAGGGCTGTGATTATTCTTTTTACATCACTTATGAAAAAGAACAAAAAGATTTAGTTAGAAAAAAATATAATTTACCTCAGGATTTTATCTTAAACGTAGGAACAATCGAAGAGAGAAAAAATGCTCTGTTAATAGTTAAATCATTACATAAGTTAAAAATAGATATTCCATTAGTAATCATAGGTAAAGAAAAAAAATATTCTGACTTGATAAAATCATTTGTCGAACAAAACAAGCTAAAAAAACAAATAAATATTATATCAAACATAGATTTTAAAGATTTACCCGTTGTTTATCAAATGGCAAAATTGTTTATTTATCCTTCTGTATATGAAGGTTTTGGCATACCGATAATTGAGGCTTTAAATTCAAATATTCCGGTTATTTGTACAGATATACCTGTTTTTAGAGAAGTTGCAGATAATGCGGCTGTTTATTTTGAAAATAATAATATTGAAAGTTTATCCGAAAAAATTTTATTTTTGCTCAACAGTAAAGATGAACAAAAAAAATATATTGAACTTGGAAAACAAAGAGCTGTTTTATTTAGCGATGAAAATATTGCTCAAAATATGATAGAAGTATATAAAAATGTGTAAAATTTCTGCAGTAATAATTACTTATAACGAAGAAAAGAATATCGAACGTTGTTTATTATCTTTGTTGGATATAGCTGATGAAATAATTGTTTTAGACTCATTTTCAACTGATAACACTGAAAAAATATGTGAAAAATATAAAGTTGTTTTTAGTAAACATAAATTTGACGGGCATATTGAACAAAAAAACAGAGTTGTTCAAATGGCAAAAAATGATTATGTCTTATCACTTGATGCTGATGAATTTTTATCCGACGAACTTAAAAAATCTATTACTACTGAAATTAAAGATTTAAGTTATGATGCTTATTATTTTAACAGACAGAATTTTTATTGCGGGAAAAAAATTAAATTCGGTGGTTGGTATCCCGATACAAAAATCAGATTGTGGAATAAAAATAAAGGGAAATGGGGAGGTAAAAATCCCCACGACAAAGTAATTATAGATAAAAATGCGACAAAAAAATTTTTGAAAGGCGATTTAATGCATTATTCTTTTCTTTCCATTGAGCAACACATTGACCAAATAAATAAATTTTCAACTATAAAAGCAGAAAATGACTTGAATGAAGGTCGAAAGGGAAGTTATTTCAAAGTATTTTTTAAACCGGTTGTTAAATTTCTTAAAATTTATTTTTTCAAGTTGGGAATTTTTGACGGCTTTTATGGCTTTGTAATAGCTTGTAATTCAGCATATCTTGAATTTTTAAGACAAATTAAATTAAAACAAAAGGGATATAAAACCTCAGTTCGAAGCATTAATTTTTAAGCTTAGAGCTAAAACATTTCATTATATTTTTTAACAATTTGTTATCTGTAAGCATCATATCAACTAATTATTTAATTCGGATTACAAATTCGAAAAGGCTCAATAAAATAAACTTGAATTATTTTTATGTCGGCAAATAAAGTAATTTGTTTTTTTAATACATCAAAAACGTGGGGTGGAGGAGAAAAATGGCACTACGAAATGGCGGCTCAAATGACAAAAAATGAGTATAGTGTTGTAGTTTTTTCAGCTAAAAACAGTGAATTGTCAAAACGTTTAAAATCGTCAAATATTAAATTTTTTGAGCTTAATGTTTCAAATTTAAGTTTTTTGAATTTGTTTAAAATCTTAAAAATCAGCAGATTATTCAAAATGATGAAAATAAACACTATCATTTTAAATTTATCATCAGACTTGAAGTTTGCCGGAATTTGTGCCAAAATCGCAAAGATTAAAAATATTATTTACCGCAGAGGAAGTGCAATTCCTATTAAAAATAGTCTTTTGAATAAATTTTTATTCCGAAAAATTCTTACTGGAATAATTGCTAATACAGAAGAAACAAAAAAAACAATAAATCAAAAAAACAACAAATTATTTTCGAAAGACAAGATAAAGGTAATTTATAACGGAATTGATATAGATAATTTAGATAAACAATTATTTAAAAAAGAAACGAAGCAACAAAATCAGATAATAATCGGCAATATTGGCAGACTAGTTAAACAAAAAGCACAATTTTATTTAATAGAATTAGCTAAAATATTGAAAAACAAGAAAATAAATTTTAAAATAATTATCGGTGGCGAAGGTAAATTGGAAAATGAATTAAAAATATTGGTTAAAAATGCACATTTAGAAAATGAAATTGTTTTTTCAGGATTTGTTTCAAATATCAAAGAATTTTTGGAAAATATTGATATTTTTGTTCTTACTTCTATATGGGAAGGGTTTGGATACGTTTTAGTCGAAGCAATGGCTTGTAAGAAGCCTGTATTGGCTTTTAATGTCAGCAGTAATCCTGAAATTATCAAAAACAACGAAACTGGCTTTTTGGTACAACCATTTGATATTGAGCAATTAGCTGATAAAATTGAAATGTTTTCCATTAATCGAAATTTGATTGAAGAAATAGGAATTAAAGCTCGTCAAAGTGTCGAAAATTATTTTACATTTCAGAAATCGTTCAACGAATTTGAACAATTTATTAAACAATTAATTTAAGCATAAACTATGTACTTTTTTAAAAAATACAGAAAGGGAATTTTTAATAAATATTCAAAGAATAAGTCTTTAATTGATATATTTTTAAAAGACATTTCGTATTTATTCCGAAAAATTCTTTTTTACTTTAAAAATGGATTTAAAAATAAATATATATTTATTTATCCGCATTACCCAGGTCGAAAGGCAGGTATGTATCAAATCGCAAAAAAATTAGCATATAATTTAACCAACAAAAAGCCAAAAAAATTTGACCTTGCTGTTTACTGGGAATATGAAACTTACAGAAAGGAGTTTGAATTGTTGGAAGAAGTATCAAAGAAACATAATGTAGTCAATTTAAACAGCAGAGATATAAGTAAAAAAAAGGTTGATGAAGTGTTTACAAAAGTATTCGGATACAGTTTATTTGTGAATCCGCTTGAATATCAAGGTAATTGCGTAAAAAAAGGCGATTTGAACGGATTACATAATGGAGAAATAATAAAGTGTCCTATTGAAAGAACAGAAGATGGATTTGTTTATCAAAAACTAATAAATACTTTAAATGAGCAAAATTTAACCGAGGAAATTCGCTTTGCCGTTATAAACAATAAAAATCCTTACTGTCTTATCAAATACAAAAAAACTGACAATATATTTTGTGTCGGTTTTTACAAATCTGAATTGATAAAATCGAAAGATTTCTTTGGTCCCGATGAAATAGAAAAAATTTTCGAGTTTTGTCGTCTTATAAATATGGAATTTGGCGAATTAGATATTTTAAGAGATAAAACCGACGGGAAAATATACATAGTTGATGCTAATAATACACCACAACAAAGACTCGAAAAAGATAAAAACGTGAGAAATTTTGTGTATGGCAATTTAGCAAAAGTTTTTAAAGAAGAATTTTTAAAAAAATAATTATTTATCAGGTCTATGACAATCGTAATTTAGCTTAAATTTGTAGTCGATATTGAAATGTAAACCTCTGCTTTCACGCCTTCTTTTAGCCATTTTTATTACTAAATAACCTACATTTATTGCGTTTCTGAGTTCGCAAATTTTTTGAGACGGAATTGAGCGTCTGTACAATTCTTCGGTTTCTTTATAAATAATTTCAAGTCGGTTTAATGCTCTTTCTAATCTTAGATTTGAACGTACAATACCGACATAATTCGTCATAATTTGTTGCAATTCCTTGTATTCCTGAGTAATAAGAATCATTTCTTCGGGTAAACTTGTTCCTTGTGAGTCCCATTGAGGTATTTTTTCCTGATGTTTGATTTTGTTAAAATACGAAAGTGAATGTTCAGCAGCTTGTTTAGCAAAAACAATTGCTTCTAATAAAGAATTAGAGGCAAGTCTGTTTGCACCGTGAAGTCCGGTCGAGGCACACTCACCTATAGCATATAAATTATTGATGTTTGTTTTAGCATTCAAATCTGTTTTAATACCACCACATAAATAGTGGGCGGCTGGAACAACAGGTATAAAATCTTTTGTAATGTCAATTCCAATGCTTAAACATTTTTTGTAAATATTCGGAAAATGTTCAGTAAGACCCTTTTTGTCTGTTTTAGTAGCATCAAGGTAAACATATTCGATACCTCTTGTTTTAATTTCATTATCAATTGAACGAGCTACAATATCTCTTGGAGCAAGACTTCCGCGTTTGTCATATTTGTGCATAAATTCTTCACCTTCAGGGGTTTTAAGTACAGCTCCAAATCCTCTCAGGGCTTCGGTTATTAGAAAAGAAGGTCTGGTTTCTCTTTCAAATAATGATGTTGGGTGAAATTGAACAAATTCCATATTTTCAACTATTGCTTTTGCTCTGTGCGCCATAGCAATGCCGTCTCCGGTTGCTATTGAAGGATTAGTTGTTACACTATAGATATTACCTATTCCACCTGTTGCCAAAACAGTTATTTTTGATAAGATTTTTCCGATTTTATCTGTTTTTTTATCTAAAATGTAAGCCCCGTAGCATTCGATTTCATTCATGTGACTTGTAACTATATATCCTAAATGGTGTTGAGTTATCAAATCTACGGCAAAATGATTCTCAAAGATTTCAATATTTTTATTATTTGCAACTTGTTCGGCTAATGCTCTTTCGATTTCTTTGCCGGTTATGTCTCTGTGGTGTAAGATACGATGCTCTGAATGTCCTCCTTCTTTGGCTAAATCAAATGTGCCGTTTTGTTTAATGTCAAAAACAGTTCCTATGTCTATAAGTTCTTGTATAAGTTTAGGAGCGTTTTCAACAACTAATTTAACAGCATCATTGTTACAAAGTCCATCACCGGCTATTAAAGTGTCATTTATGTGTTTTTCAAAATTATCCTGACTATCCATAACTGCTGCTATGCCACCTTGTGCGTATTGAGTATTAGTGCTTTGAACGTCTTTTTTTGTAACTATGGCTACTTTTCCGTATTTTGCAACTTTTAAAGCATAAAATAATCCGGCTATTCCGGAACCGATTATTAAAAAATCAACTTTTTTTGTCATCACTATTGTTTTATAAATTTTGGCTCTTTTATTAAAGAATGTTGGTAAAAAATTTTAATGTTTGGTATAATT
>DYKL01000555.1 GCA_020722645.1 Acetofilamentum sp.
GCTTCCTTCGTTATCACTCAGGATGACGCTAATTGAAAAATTAACGAATTATTGAGTTTTAATAAAGTTGTAAATTTTATTAAAAATTATGGCTCTTATATGAGAAATTGTTGGTGGATTTAATAAAAGCCAAGAACATCAAAGGTGTTAAACATTTGTAGGGTAAAAATCCGTAAGACCGCTTTCAAGCAATCAAACGGATATAATGCTATAAATAGAATATCTACCCACATTTTTTAAGAAAAGAGCCAAAATTATTAAACCATTAATTTTAATCTTTGTAAAAATTTTCAGATCCTTAAATCCGTAAGTCTATACTTATATATCTGAAATTCAGCCAGGTGAAAACACCTGACTGGTGCAAACTACATGATGCAGGTGTTTTCACCTGCAACCACTTACGAAAAGACTTGCGGATTTAAGGTAGCTAATAAGTTCATTCTATTGACAATTTCCGCAACCTGTCTTTCCGTCAAGTCCTTTATCTACTCTGTGTTGATATGTTTCTCCGCAATAGATATTTCTTTTACGCATTTCTTTATTTTTTGAAATTCTGGTTTGAGGAAAGGATTTTTTTTTCGAAAAAAAAGTTTGAACTCCCAATCCTACAAAAGCTAAGGCAATTATTGCAAGTGTAATAAAAAATAATTTTAAAAACATCAGACTTATATTTTCGTTTTTTTATACATTTGCAAAGTAACAAATTTATTTAGATTTATGAAAAAAATAATAATTATTTTAGGGATATTTTTAAGTGTTTATGGTTTAAAATCTCAAAATCAAATTTGGTATATAGACGGAACCGTAAAAGAAGCAAAATCAGTTGAAATAAACGAGTTTGAATTACTTAAATATACAAATAAAAAAGATAAAGTTATTGAACCGGATACTGCTGAAGTTTTTTGTGTAATAACCGTCTCAGATACAACGTTTTTCTACGACAACCCGAATTATCCGCTTGAAAAAGCTAAAAATTTTATGCAAGGACAAATAGACGGCAAAAATTATAATAATTATTATGTCTATACCGGAGCTTTTCTTACAGGTGCAGCAAGTCCAGTTGCAATGAATTATGTGGCGATAATTGATTTGATTTCGCCTCTTATAGCTGTTGGATATGTAGCATCATTCTCAAAAGTCAACGAGCAAAGCAGATTTTGTAATATCGATAAAAAATATCAGGCTAACGAAGATTATATAAAAGGATACAAATACAGTGCTTCGAGGAAAAAAATACGAAACAGTGCAATTTTTGCAACAACAGGTTTGGTATGCGGTTATTTTGCAGCATACTTGATTAATAAGTAAAAAAACGTACACAAAGCGATTGTTTATAAAGTTATAACATATTTTTTTATGTTTTAGGAACTTGATAAACTTATCAATATAGCTAATTCGGATTTGTAATCCGAATGTATTTAACTAATTGATTTAATGTTATTTTCGGATTACAAAGTCGAGTAGGCAAAGGGAATTTCACCCTAAGCCTCTCACATAACCGTACGTGAAACTCTCGCTTCATACGGCTCTTGTTATTCAATCATATGTAAATGTACCCTTGCTTACAGGTACATACTTTGATTTTGTTTTAAGTTCTTCATTCATTCCTTTTTTTTGGGTTGTTGAATTATTAAAACTGAATAACCTAAGCCCTTCGCTCCATTCTCATTACAAGAACTTCACCACTACT
>DYKL01000082.1 GCA_020722645.1 Acetofilamentum sp.
ATTTGGTTTTTTTTGGTGCAAAATTACTTTATTTATCTTAATATGCAAAAAAAATTAAATATCATTCTTAAAAAAAAGCCTGCTATTAAGCTATTCGCAGGCTTTTTTTTGTTTTGTTCCGAAGTTTTGTTAAACAGTTATTTGTCAAAAAAATTAAAACTGTCAAAAATAATTTTGAAATTTAATTTAATTGCTCGATTTTTGTAAATTAAGAAAATATAAATCTTTTTTAAAATAATAAAAATTGAAATGCGTTCCGGAATAATTGTATTAACATATTTTATTTTTCTATCTTTATTTGTCAATAGTCAAACACCGGAGATTGACAGTTTGCGTAATTTGATAAATACAACAAAAGTCGATACTGTTAAAATAAATTCATTGAATGAGCTTGCAAATAAGCTTATTCGTGTTGATTTGCAAAATGCTATGGACACTGCAAATCTTAGTATCGAATTGGCTGTTAATAGCGACTACCCCAAAGGATTAGCCGGTGCATACAAAATAAAAGGTATTCTTTTTTATTACTTTGGACAAACTGATTCTTCATTTTATTATTCATATCTTGCCTTAGAACTATATAAAGAAAACGGATATTTAATTGATGCCGCAAAAACATACAATAATATTGGAATTTTTAAAAAAAACAATGGTGATTTGCAAGAAGCTATAGACTCATACTTTAAGGCAATTGAAATTTTGGAAAACACTAATGATAAAGCTACTTTAATTTCAGTTTATATTAATGTTTCAACAGCCTTTAGATACATTGGAAATTTTCAGAGAGCCTTGGAATCTAATTTTAAAGCATTAGAAATACTTGATAAATACGAGACAAAAACAGCTTCAGATTCTTTGCAAACAGCTCATATTTATAAAACTATTGCAAACATTTATACCGACCAAAAAAATTACAAATTAGCAGAAATAAATTATTTTAAAGCCTTGGAAATTTATGAACTTCTTAATTCTCAAACTGATATTGGAGATATTTATTTGAATCTGGGATATTTAGAATTTGGGGATACAACAAACATAGAAAATATATCAATACTATGGTATAATTATGAAATAAAACTTAAAAAATCAATTTTAGATAGTTTAAGAATTTTAAAAGCAAAAAATTATACCTTAAAATCACTTGATTATTACGAAAATAAAAATAAAATAACAACCGCATATATAAATTTAAGTGAAATTTATATAGAATTAAAAAATTATGACAGCGCAGAGTATTATACTAATGAAGTACAAAAACTTAGTCTTGAAACAGGCGATAAAAGAAGCCTTGCTATGTCATACACTACTTTTGGTGTTATATATTTCAAAAAGAAATTATATAATAAATCAATTGAATATTTACAAATTGCATTAGATACTACTAACTCAATTGGAGATATAAACATTTTTTTAGGAGTCACTGAAAATTTATTCAAATCTTATAAAAGAATAGGAAATTACGAAAAAGCACTTGAAATGCACGAATTGTTTAAAGAGGCGAATGACAGTATTTTTAACACAAACAATGAACGTTCCTTAACTCAAGTGTCAATGAGTTATGAATTTGAAAAAGAGCAGGAACAATCAGAATTAAAACATCAGGAAGAAATAAAAAGGCAAAAATTGATTCGCAATTTCAGCTTTGCAATTCTTTTACTTGTGATAGCAATGCTAATATTTGTTTTCAACTCCCTAAGAACAAAAAAACGTAAAAATGAGGAACTTCAAAAGAAAAATGCTGAAATATTGCAGCAAAAAGAAGAAATTGAAACTCAAAGAGACGAAATAGAAGCTCAAAAAGAACAAATAGAAATACAGTCTAAAGAAATCGAAAAGCAAAGAGATATTGCTATAAAACGCGGTGATGAAATTGAATATCAAAAACGTGAAATTGACGCCAGTATTCGTTATGCTCAAAGAATCCAATTTGCAATTTTACCAACAACTAAACCTCTAAAAAAATATTTTAACGATAATTTTGTGTTTTTCAAACCAAGAGATGTTGTAAGTGGTGATTTCTACTGGATTGCCGAAAAAAACAACAAAATAATAGTTGTCGCCGCTGACTGCACCGGACACGGTGTCCCTGGTGCTTTTATGAGTATGCTCGGCATTTCTCTTTTTAATCAGATAATTTCTGAAGCAATTGATATTCAAAGCGATTATGTCCTTAATAAAATAAGAGAAATGATAATGTCGTCTCTTAAACAAGGTTTAGACAAAATCGAAAGCATCAAAGACGGTATGGATTTGTCTTTAATTGTTTATTCGCCTGAAACTTCCGAAATTCAGTTTTCCGGTGCTTACAATTCGATGTATATTGTTAAAAATAAAGATATCGAAGCTCTAACAGTAAAAGAAACAAGACTATTTAGTGATAAAAATAAAAAATTATACGAAATAAAAGCTGATAGAATGCCAATTGGAGTGTTTATTATTGAAACTGATAATTTTTCAAAAAATTCCATTAAAGTTGATAAAGGCGATAAAATATATCTTTTCTCTGATGGCTATCCCGATTTATACAACCGCAAAGATAAAGCAAAATTTACAACTAAAAGATTCAAGGAACTTTTAATCGAAACCTCTGATTTGAAAATGAGCGAACAGGAAAAAAGGCTTAATCAAAAATTTGAGGAATGGTGCGGAGGATACAAACAAATTGATGACATAATTGTAATTGGTTTGGAAATTTAATGAAAAATCAACAAAAGGCTTATATTTTAGCACTTACATCCGTTCTTTTATGGTCAACAGTTTCTACTGCGTTCAAAATTGCCCTTATCAATCTTGATTATGTTCAGCTTTTATTTGTTTCAACAGTTGTTTCCGCAATTATTTGTTTTATTGCTCTTGTCGTTTCAGGTAAAATTAAATTAGTTTTTGAAAACACTTCAAAGCATGTGGCTTATTCAGCATTGGTTGCTTTACTAAACCCGTTTATATATTATTTGGTTTTATTTAAAGCTTATTCCCTTTTGCCCGCACAGGTTGCTCAACCGTTAAATTATCTTTGGCCTATTGTGTTAGTACTTTTATCTGCTCCTTTTTTGAAACAAAAAATTGAACCTAAAAGTCTGATAGCTCTTCTTGTTAGTTTCACCGGTGTTATTGTCATTGCCTTGCAAGGAAATTTAACCAATTTTAAAATTGATGAACCTTACGGCGTTTTTCTCGCTTGTTTTAGTTCTGTTATTTGGGCTACATACTGGTTATTGAATATGAAAGACAAAAGAGATTCTCTGGTCAAATTGTTTTTGAGTTTTTCGATTGCAATTATTTATGAACTGCTTGCAATTTATTTTTTGTCGGATTTTAAAATCAATTTCATTGATAAATCATTTTATGCGGCTGTTTATGTAGGCTTTTTTGAGTTGGGGATAACATTTATCGTTTGGATGTCTGCTTTGAAGTACACTGTCAGAAACGACAAAATCAGCAATTTGATTTTTCTTTCACCTGCATTAGCTCTGTTTTTTATCAGATTTGTACTTAACGAAAAAATATTTTACACAACTTATATCGGGCTTTTTTTAATTCTTTGTGGCATTTATATACTCAACAAAAAAAAATAAAAGAAATTTGTAAATTAAAAAATATATATTTGCAAATCTATATATTAATTAAAATAGCCTTATTTATAAGCTTATTTTTACTAAATAATTAAATTTTAAATAAAAAAGATGAAAAAAATTGTAGAAAATTACTGTGAAATGCCAACAGCCATTAGAAAACCAATGTGGCGTTTTTGGCATAATTTAATAATAAAATTTGATAAAGACAAATCTGAATTTTTTATGAATTATGGCTTTGCAAGTAATAACGGTTATGCAAAAGTAGAATTACTTCCTGAACACGAAAACTACCGTTATTTCATTCAATTATACGATTTTGTAACAAGATTACATAATTTTGAAAATACTTCTGTCTTAGAAGTTGGTAGCGGAAGAGGCGGTGGTGCTGCTTTTTTGACACAATATAAAAAGCCAAAAGAGTACATTGCAATGGATATTTCTCAGAAAATTACAGACTTTTGCAATAAAAATCACAAAATACCCGGACTCAAATTTATTAAAGGCGAGGCAGAAAGTTTGCCTTTCGAAGATAAAAAATTTGACGCTTTAATTAACATTGAATCTGCAAGATGCTACAACGATTTATCAAAATTCTTCTCAGAAGTTTACAGAGTTTTAAAAGATGATGGAAAATTTCTTTTTGCTGATATGATGAAAGCCGAAGATGTTGAGAGAAACAAAGATTTAATGCTTAAAAACGGGTTTAAAATAATTGACGAAACAGACATCAGACCAAATGTTGTACTTGCTTTGCAAAAAAATTCTGAAAGAAATAAAAAAGCAATTGATAACAAAATTGCAAAACCTTTCAGAAAATCTTTTTATGAATTTGCAGGTGTAGAAGGTACCAGCAGATATGATGCTTTTTTCAGCTCAAAAATGCATTACAGAAGTATTACTATGGTAAAAGCATAATTTGCATTTATACAAAATATTTGGAGTTGAGGTTTTGCTTTGACTCCTTTTTTTATTTTTAAATCGGAATATGTTATGTTATCCAGTTGATTTTTTTCAGATTTCTTTTTATTCCTCGTTTATATTTATATTTTGGATAACCCATAATTAATGAGATTACACTGTCGTGGTCATCTGGAATTCCGAACATTTTTCTCAATTCAGGTTCTTTGTTTAATGCCGCAGGAACAAGACCTACAATAGTAGCCCCAAGCCCTAATGAATGTGCAGTAAGCATAGCATAAGTAACTAATATAAAAGCATCTTCCTTGTGTTCTTCTGAATCTTTATGGGCATGAAATATCATCAATGTATGTGAACCTCTTGTTATTCCGTCATAATCTGTATCAATTTGTTTGTACAAACCGCCTTCAATTCTCGGAAGTAAATGGTTCATAAGAGTGTTGAGTGTATCTTTCCCTTTTCTCTTTTTTATGATTGACCTCATAATCGGATTGTGCAGCCATTTTGCTAATTTATCATAAAATGCCGACATTAAAGGCAATGATTCCATTATTTTTTCGCGATTGTTTATAACAGTAATTTCAACATTGTGATGAGCATCGCCGTGAGGTGCCTGTGAAACTGTAAATAATATTTTTTCTAATTCTTCTTTGCTTACGGGTTTTGGTTTGAAGCGTCTTACTGAACGTCTTTGTTCAAGTAATGATACAAAATCTTTGTTTTCTGAAAATTCAAAAAAGTCTTTTTCATAAGTCAAACCGTTTGCAAAAACAGATTTTGTGTTGCAAACAGCCATACATTGACCACATCCTATACAAAGATGCAGTTTTTCTTCTTTGAATTTTGTTAAATTATCACTGTTTTTATACAAAAGGTAAGATGGGCAAACAGCTATGCAGATACCGCATTTTGTACAAGTATCTGAATTTACAAAGAATTTTTGCATAAGTTGAAATTTTTGAAACTCCACAAATTTACAAATTATCTTTGAATTGATTTAAAAATTCTTTTTCTTTTTTTGACAAACTTTGATACCCGAATTTAGAAATTTTATCTAATATTCTGTCTATTTCTGATTTTATTTCATTTTTTGTAGAGTTATATTTATAATTATCTTTTGTATGCAATTCATTTTTAATGACTTTTACCTTAGGTTTTTTTTCGAATTTGAAATCCCATTTAATAAATCTGTCCATAAAAGAAGCGAATTTTTTAGATATGGTTTTGTTTTTTCTCAGATTAATTCCGAATAATGTTCCGTAAAAAGCACCTCCGAGATGTGCAATATGACCGCCTGAGTTTTCATAAGGGATAAGGAAAATGTCTGAAATTATAAGAATAATTAGAAGCCAAAAAAGTTTTAATTTAATAATACCGAATAAGTAAACGTCAAAATCGGGTTTGTAAATACCAATTGCAAAAACAACCGCCATAACAGAAGCAGAAGCTCCTAATGCAACAGAAACAGAACGTACTTCATCGAAAAAAGGGAAGATGTTAAATGCTAAAACATAAAACAAAGCACCGAAAAGACCGCCTAAAATGTATATTGTTAAAAAATCTTTTTCTTTTACAAACATAATTAATAATCTGCCTATGAAAAACAGCACAAGCATATTAAAAAGAATATGAAAAAAACCTGTGTGGAAAAACATATAAGTAATAGGCGTCCAAAATCTTAAAATTAATGTTTTTAGATGACTCGGTACACAAAACAAGTAAGTAAAAGCGTTGTATTTGTCTTCGTTACCTGTAAAAATAAAAAACAAATTGATTACTTTGAAAAGCAGAAAAACTGAAACATTTATAATCAATAATTTAATTAATATGTTTTGTTTTTTTAACATAACTTAATTCCTTCGTAAATTGCCTTTATACCAGAATTTTAGTAGTAAAAATCCGAAAATCATACCGCCCAGATGTGCAAAATGTGCTACATTATCACCCGGAATGCTTGTTACACCCAACATTAACTCCAATACACCATAACCAATAACAAAATATTTTGCTTTAATGGGAATCGGAATAAAAATAAACATAAGCGGAGTATTCGGGAATATCATTCCAAAGGCAAGCAAAAGACCGAAAACAGCACCCGATGCACCGACAGCCGGAATGTTCATTTGTGCTTGTAATATTTCATCTATTGTTGCTTTAAGCTCTACTTTGCTGTAGCTTGCCCAATTATTAGTTATTAAATCAACAGCATCTGGATTGAAATATTGTGAATATCCGTTTGTTAATGTTTGGAAGTTTTCTAATGTCGAATTTAAAAGAAAATCCTGTACGGCATTGTAAAAATCGTGAATCATAAACCAGCTTACGGCAGTGTGAAGAACAGCAGCTCCTAAACCGGTAAAAAGATAGTAAAACAGAAACTTTTGAGAGCCCCAGATTCTTTCCAAAATATTTCCAAATAAGTAAAGTGCATACATATTAAACAATAAATGCCATAAATTTGCATGCATAAACATGTGTGTAACAAACTGAAAAGGCTTAAAATATTCAGACTTAAAGTAAAATAGTCCCAGCCATTCAACCAAATCAATGCCTACGTTTTTTAGAATAAAAGTAAGTATAAGTATAGACGCATTTATTATTAAAAGATTTTTTACTACCGGTGTTAGATTTCTGAGCATAATTAAGTCGTTTCTGTTTCTAATTCAGCTTGTTTTTTTAATGGCTCTATGCTATCAAAGTTTTTTCTTGTATAATAAATATCCTGAGCTGCAAACAAAGCATCAATAAATGATTTCGGCTCAGCTAAGTTTTTCCCGGCTATGTCATAAGCTGTTCCGTGAGCCGGTGATGTTCTGACAATAGGTAAACCTGCCGTGAAATTTACTCCTGCGCCGCCTGCCAATATCTTAAAAGCTGTTAACCCTTGGTCGTGGTACATTGCAAGAGTTGCATCAAATTTGAAGTTTACTCCGGCTCCAAAAAAACCATCGGCAGCAAAAGGTCCTATTGCAATAACACCTTCTTCTTTTGCTTTTTTTAAGGCAGGTTCTATTACTTCAATTTCTTCTTTGCCTAATAAACCGCTATCTCCGGCGTGTGGATTCAGACCTAAAACAGCAATTTTGGGCTTTTCAACAGCAAAATCACGAATAAGCGTTTGGTTTAAAAGTCGTAACTTGGATAAAATTTTTTCTTCTGTTATATTTTCAGAAATATTTTTAACGGGTAAATGTTCTGTAACAACAGCAATTCTGATATTGTCTGAAATCATCAGCATTAAAGCATCTTGCACCTGAAATTCATTCTTTAAAAATTCGGTATGTCCTTTAAAATCAAAATCCGTGCTTTGAATATTGAATTTGTTTATTGGTGCAGTAACAATTGCGTCCAATTTTTTGTTCTTTATATCAACAATTGCGTGTCTTATTGCATTTAAAGATGAAATTCCTGCCATTTCAGTTGATTTGCCGATTTCAACCTTTATCTTGTTTGATACACAATTTATTATGTTTATCGCTTCGGGGTCAATTTTATTGATTGATTGAACGTGATTAAGATTTATCGTATTAAAATTCATTACTTTTTTGTAATATGCAGCTACTTTCGGTGAACCGTAAATTACCGGTGTGAAATTTGTAAATACACGGTTGTCTATAAAGGCTTTGAGAATTATTTCATAAGATATGCCGTTTATATCACCGTGTGTTATTCCTATAACTAATTTTTTATTATTATTTTGTTGTAATTCTTCCATTTTATTTTTTTTGCAAATTTATCAAAATTCGTAAGTATAACATTCAAAAACAAGTAATTTTTTAAAATTCGAAAATTGGCAGTTGTAACTGTGCAATAGGCTCTTTATGTATGTTGAGTTTAATGTAATCCCAAGTTGCCAAAGCAATCATTGCAGCATTATCGGTTGACCATTTAAGCGGCGGTAAACATAGTTCTACTTTCATTTTATTGCAAAGTTTCTCGGCTTGTTGTCTTAATTGTGGACTTGCAGCAACTCCTCCAACTATTACAAACGATTTTGAACGATAGTTTTTCAATGCATTATGCGATTTTTTAATAAGAACATCCATTACAGCCTGAACAAAAGAAGCAGCGACATCAGCCTGTAAAGCATCTGGGTTTGCCGCTAAAAAGCGGGACACTGCTGATTTAAGTCCTGAAAATGAAAATTCAAATTTGCTGTTTAATAGTGGTCTGGGAAAGGCAATATTTGGGTTTCCTTCTTTTGCAAGTCTGTCAACGGCAGGACCTCCCGGATAGGCTAAGCCCAGCATTCTTCCAACTTTGTCATAGGTTTCGCCCACTGAGTCATCTCTTGTTGTTCCAAGAATTGAAATATCGTTGATATCTTTCATATATGCCAGAAAAGTGTGTCCGCCCGAAACAAGGAGAATGGTTGCAGGATATTTGACTCTTTGCTGTTCTAAATCAGCACTACGGAGGTGTCCTCTTAAATGGTTAATCCCGATTACTTTTTTGTTCCAGCCCATTCCCAAACCAACAGCAGTATTAAGTCCAACCAGCAAAGAACTTATTAAGCCGGGTCCTCTTGTCACGCCGATTGCTTCAATATTCTGAGGCTTTACACCTGCTTTTTTGAAAGCTAAATCTATTGTGGGTAATATGGTATGTATATGAGCACGCGCTGCGTGTTCAGGATAAATGCCTCCGTATTCCGAATGAATATCAACCTGTGATGAGACAACTGAAGATAACACTTCTCCGTTGGAATTTACCAAAGCAATTGCTGTATCATCGCAAGATGTTTCTATGCCTAATATAATATCACTCATTGTATAAAATTTTGAAAATTTTTTCTTTTGAAACAGCACCTTCTCTTTCTATTACTGGTGGATTTAACCTGCAATTTATAATTGTTGAGGGTATTTCGTTTTTAATACCGTTATCGACAATTATATCAGGTTCGCCGTTAAGTTCTGTCAATATTTCTTTTACATTGTTATAAGTCCCTGTAATTCCGTGTTTATTGGCACTTGTTACAAACAAAGGTCCGGTAATTTTTAGAATTTCAAGAAGCTGTTTGTCGTCTGGAATTCTTATTGCTACTTCTTCTCTTAAATTAAGCCAAAAGGGTCTTTTCCCTGATGAAAAACCAAATACCAAAGTAATTGCTCCCGGAACTAAATCTGAGTTTAATATTTTTAATGAATTTTGATTGATAAAAACGCCAAGTTTTTCAATATCTTTAATGTCTGCTACCATCACGGGCAATTTCATATTATTAGGACGCTGTTTCAATTTGTATATTTTATCTGTAGCATTTTCGTCAGAGGGCAATACTGCCAGTCCATAAACTGTGTCGGTCGGTATTAAAGCAACTCCGCCTGATAATAAACATTCCGCCACTTTTTTAATTGTGTCCATTATTGATAATTTTCTTCGGTAATAGGAATAATGTATTTCGGGAATTTGACAATTTTATCATTAAATAAATGGCTTTTTGTAAGTAATGTCTCAACATTTGCAAATGTTAGATTAGTGTCTGTATATGTTTTGTCTTGAGATAATTCCATAATTCTGGTTGATTGATGACCAATTAGTACAAATTCATCTGAAAAAGTTAAAAAATCAGGTAAAATAGTTTCAATTTTACCGTATTTAGCTGATTTTAATTCGTTTTTGTCAAATAACCCGACGAAAATGTTGCCTTTTGTTGAATTAATTGAACAAATAACAGGTTTATGAAATTTATCGAATGCTTCTATTCCCAGCAATTCCAAAGAAGAAACAGGTGCTACGCCAATATTTAAAGCATAAGCAAGGCTGTTTGCAAAAGCTACTCCTGTCCGGACACTGCTTGTTCCGCCGGGTCCGTTATCAACAATAATGCTTGATAAATCATCGACTGTTTTTCCGATTTTTGATAAACCGGTTTCAACTAATTTTCTAATGTCTTTGTTTTCAGATAATTTTAAGTTATCAGAAGAATATAAAACTTTTTTTTCTATTCCGAATACAATAGCAAACTTTCCTGATGACGTTGATATTCCTAATGTTAGCATAATAAGCGTAATTTATCTCTTTAGTTTTACAGATTTTGAAATCTGTGTTTAATTTTTTCTATGACTTCTAAGTTTTTTTGACCTTTTGCGGAAAAAATAATTTTTCGTTTATTATTTTCAAAATATTCCATATTAATCATCAAAAAATCGTCAAAAGTTTCCTGTATTTTTTCACCCCATTCAATAAAAACGATTGATTCATCGAAATATTCAGTTAGCCCTAAATCATTAAATTCTTTAATATCATCAATTCTATATAAATCAAGATGGATTATTTTTGTGGTTTCGGTTTCGTAAAAAAAGGCAATGTTGAAAGTAGGGCTTGTTACTTTACCTGAGTAATTAAGAGCTTTAGCAACTCCTTTGACAAAGTGAGTTTTACCTGTTCCTAAGTCTCCTTCTAATATTATTATATCACCGGTTGAAACAACAGAGGCAAAAATTTCCGCAATTTTATCAGTATCCGACAAACTATTTGATACAACAGAAAAAGAATTCATATTTTGTTGAAATAAAAATTTTTAGTTTGCAAAGATAAGAAAATCTGACTTTTAATCAACTTGGTTTTTATCTTTTTTTAGGTTTAAAATAATTTGTGAAATTACTAATCAATAACTATAAGTGAATGGTTTTGAGGTTGTTGTATTCGATTTGTGTAGGAGAATGTAGTTATATTCTGTTGTTTTTTTATTCAATCAAATAAGATGGAGGTCTATATAAAAAAAAGCTGTCCTAAAACGGAACTTACTTTTAAAAAGCGTGGATTTACAGGGCTTTGCTGCTGATTT
>DYKL01000083.1 GCA_020722645.1 Acetofilamentum sp.
CAATTTAACAATTTAACAATGTAGCAATTTAACAATTTAACAATGTAGCAATTTAACAATGTAGCAATTTAACAATGTAACAATTTAACAATGTAGCAATTTAACAATGTAGCAATTTAACAATTTAACAATGTAGCAATTTAACAATGTAACAATTTAACAATGTAGCAATTTAACAATGTAGCAATTTAACAATTTAACAATTTAACAATTAAGCAATGTAGCAATTTAACTCAATAAACTTACTACTATTTATCACCAAATCTTTCATATATAATAGCCAATGCAACTGCAAGAGTTTCTTGAATGTTCAAGTTTGAATTATCAATCAATACGGCATCGTCTGCCAACTTAAGAGGGCTATCTTCTCGAGTGCTGTCAATTTTATCTCTTGAGAGAACGTTTTCTAAAACATCGCTAAATTCAACTTTTTCGTTTTTATCAATCAGTTCTTTGTAGCGTCTTTGAGCTCTAATATTGGGAGAAGCAGTAAGAAAGATTTTAAAATCGGCATCAGGAAAAACAACGGTACCAATATCTCGACCGTCCATAGCAATTTTTTTCTTTTCCCCCATTTTTTGTTGCATAGCTACCAATTTTCGTCTGATTTCTGAAATAACAGCAACCTGACTTGCAAAATCCGAAACCTGCATAGTTCTTATTTCCTGCTCAACATTTTTGCCGTTCAAAATAGTTACACTTTTAGATAATTGGTTATCATACACAAAATCAATGTCAATTTTATCCAAATCAGCAACTAATAAATTTTTATCAACTTCACCATTCTTTATATAACCGCTGTTTATAGCATACAAAGTTACAGCACGGTACATTGCACCTGTGTCAATGTATGAATATTTAAGTTCCTGAGCAATTTTTTTTGCAAGCGTACTTTTTCCGCAAGATGCGTGTCCGTCAATTGCGATTATAATTTCTTTTTTTAGATTCATTTTTAAATTATTTCTAATGCTATATTTTTTTATAAGTTATCAAATTATTTTTATACGTAAGAATTTATTTATTATCAATGCGAATTAAGAGTTTAAATTCTACTGGCAGGTGTAGATCCTTTCAGGACAGGCACCTGCCAGAGGCAAATTGCCTCAATCATGTGTTTTCACCTGATTGCAAATATATACAGAACAAGTTGATATTCAACATCATTTTTTAACTCTTAATTCGCATTATCAATATATGCTAAAAACCTTGAATATTAATTACCATACTTTAAACGCTATAAAAACCATCAATCTCCTGAGTAAAACAAACCGCCAATTTCATCTGAACCCGGGTAACTTCTGTCTAAAATCCACCAACCTACTAATCCGAATGGACTTTTGATTAGAAATTTTGCAGTTTCATGTGTAAATAATTTTGTAAGTTGTTGGTTTATAATTATTTTCATTCTATTGGTGTGAGAACTTTAAGGTTCTCATGGGGGTTTCATCTGTAAACTCAGAAACTAAAACTTCAACTTCTGAATCGGCTGAAACAACAGCTAATTTAATCTTACATTCATAATCGGAATATAGCTGAATACTTTTTAAGGTTTTTGTTTTAAGTCCTACGTAATAATATGCTTGCGGCACTTCTGTAACACTGTTATTATAGAAAATAAATTTTTTACGTTGAAAAAACATATTGTTTGTATGTCCTGCAGTATAAATTGCCCCATTTCCCGGCACATAAATTTCAGTTCCTGCTAATTCAAACAATAATTCAGAATCCTGATTTGACTTGTATCTGTAAAATTCAAAAGCAGGGTCTCCGCTAGGACCGTCGGTATAACATAATAACAATTCTTCGCTGTTTTCGGATATTTTGACAAAAACAATTGGATAACTACCTATATACTCTTCGTTTAAAACAGGTAAATTTTGCGCTGATTTGCATTCGGGTTTTATAAAAACACCTGTACTTTTCCAATCTTTATATTTTGCTTCGACCAAATAATCGAAATAACCTCTTTTTTGATTTTGAGCCGACAATAAAATCGGAAATAAACAAAAAAATATAAGTATTTTTTTCATTTTATTTCTTTCATTTTATTTCTTTTTGAAATTTTCATCAAAGATAAAAAAATATTTACAAAATGCATTAAACTTTTTTTTAATGCAAACGTTTGCATTAAAATCTCTGAAAACATTTTCACCAATAACTATATACCACTAATTTTCAACATTTTATCAATCGCAAAAATTCAAATTTATTAAAAATCAAGAATCAATTAAATTGTTTTAATAATCAGTTATTTAACGTTAAAAATTCACAGAAAAAACAAATATTAGTACAATGTTACTTTTTGCATTTTATTTAATTTATAGTATATTTACCAGATTTTAAACAAAAAAATAATATTTTATGAGAAAAATGTTGCAAATTTTCGGAATTATATTTTTTACGATATTTTCTGTTACCAATGCGCAAAAAGCTGATTTAGAGAGAATAGAACCGCCCAACTGGTGGGTTGGAATGCAAAATAAAAACCTGCAGTTGCTTGTTCACGGCGATAATATTGCTCAGACAACAATAAAAATTGAATCTGAATTAGTAAAAATAACTGAAATTCATAAAACAGAAAACCCTAATTATTTATTCATTGACATAGAAATACTTACAGATAAATCCGGTAGTTTTGACATTTTATTTCTTTCAAAAAATAAAAAAGTTGCCGAATACAATTACATTCTTAACGAAAAATCAGAACACAAAAGAGGTATAAGCAGCGAAGATGTAATTTACCTGCTAATGCCGGACCGTTTTGCCAATGGCGACCCGAATAATGATAATTCTGATAATATGCTTGAAAAAGCCGACAGAAACAATTTAGGCGGCAGACACGGAGGTGATATTCAAGGAATTATTGATAATCTTGATTATCTTTATAAATTGGGCATAACCGGATTGTGGCTAAACCCTGTTATTGAAAACAATAATCCCGAATATTCTTATCACGGCTACGGAACTACAGATTTCTACAAAATTGACGAACGATTCGGAACAAATGAACTCTATAAAACTCTTTCGGACAAATGTCATGAAAAGGGCTTAAAACTTATTATTGACGTTATTTACAACCATACAGGTATAAATCACTGGTGGATAAAAGATTTGCCGAGTTCAGACTGGCTTAATAATGATGAAAATTTCAGAACTACTTTCAGGGGTAATGTAATATCAGACCCCTACTCCTCTGTTCACGACAAAGAACAGTTTTATTCAGGTTGGTTTGTTGGTACTATGCCCGATTTGAACCAAAAAAATACGTTTTTGGCAACTTATCTTATTCAAAACACTATCTGGTGGGTAGAATTTGCAGATATTGATGCAATCAGAATAGATACTTATCCTTATCCTGACCAGGATTTCGGTTCTGATTTGGTTGCATCTGTCAGAAAAGAGTACCCTGATATATTCGTGTTCGGGGAAACTTGGTTACACGAAACACCACAAGTTGCTTATTATCAAGAAAATAACAACATATCCGGCAATTACAATTCTCATCTAAACTCTGTTACGGATTTCCCGTTGTATTATGCCATAAAAGCTGCTTTTAATGAAAAAGAAGGCTGGGATACAGGTCTTTTCAGACTTGCCGACAGATTAGCAGAAGATTTTTTATATTCTAATCCGTATATTTTAATCACTTTTTTGGATAATCACGATATTGACAGATTTTTTACTGCTGTCGGAAAAAATATCAACAAATTTAAAATGGGATTTGCGTTTATGATTACAACAAGAGGTATTCCGGTTATTTATTACGGTACAGAAATAGCTATGGAAGGACAGGAACACAATCACGGTTTGCTGCGTCAGGATTTTCCCGGAGGCTGGCAAGATGACAAAACCAACGCTTTTAAACAGACTAATTTATCTAAAACGCAATCAGAGGCTTATAATTTTGTGTCAAAACTTTTGAACTGGCGAAAAACAAACAACGCAGTCAAAAACGGCAAACTATTACATTTTTTACCCGATAATAATGTTTATGTTTATTTCAGATACACTGACAATGAGGCTGTTATGGTTTTACTTAATAATGACGATACTCAAAAAAAAGAAATTGACTGCAACAAATTCAAAGAAATTTTATCTGATTATAAAACAGGTTATGATGTAATTAATGACAAAAAAATTGTATCTTTGGAAACTATTACAATCGAACCGAAATCTGTTTTAATTATAGAATTATTAAAATAAAAAATTTTCCACAAATGACAAAATATTTATTTACGCTTATTTTATTGCTAATCAGCAGGTTGGCATTTTCCCAAACAATAACTTCCAACCCGGAGTACCCAACTGCAATCGAGCCTATTACAATTTACTTTGACGCTACCGGAACCGGTTTAGAAGGTTACACCGGAGATGTTTATGCTCATACCGGAGTAAATCTGGAAAGTGGTGCTGAATGGCAGCACGTAATTGGTTCATGGGGCAATAACTCAACTCAGCCACAACTTACAAGAGTCGGTACAGACCAATATACTCTCGAAATTAGTCCTTCTGTTAATGATTTTTACAATGTAGGAGGCAGCGAAGTTGTCGTACAATTGTGTTTTGTTTTCAGGAGTTCAGAAGGAACTCAACAGACTACGGATTTATTTTTGGATATTTACCCTGTAACAAACGATGTAACTATTGTTCAGCCTGATACAAATGATATTTTTTCTATCGGCGAAACAGTTAATATTCAAGCTGTGGCACTGTTTGCTGATTCAATTAAAATATACTTCGACGATACTCTTCATACTGCCGTTGAAAACACACTTCTGGAAGTTGATGTTACTGCTTTGGAAGAAGGTAAAACATATTTCAAAGTGATAGCAAAAAATGAGACAGAAGCAGATACAATTGAATCTTTCTTTTTTGTAAGAAGAGACAATGTTGTCGAAAATTTGCCAAACGGACTAAAATACGGAATTAATTATATTGATGCAAACACTGTTACACTCGTTCTTTATGCACCAAACAAAGAATTTATTTTTGTTAAAGGAGATTTTAACGACTGGAAAATTTCTCTTGATTATCAAATGAAAATTACTCCCGACAATAATGTTTTTTGGATAACTCTTGATAATTTAACTCCAAACGAAGAATATGCTTTTCAGTATTATATAGACGCAGAATTTTCGGTAGCTGACCCATATACTGATAAAATTTTAGACCCTTGGAACGACCAGTACATAAGCAATACAACATATCCGAACCTTAAACCGTATCCAGATGGCGGCGACGGAATTGTCTCAGTTTTTCAGACCGAACAAACGCCATATGTCTGGCAAAACACTGATTTTGAAAGACCTGCTAATGAAGATTTAATAATTTATGAACTTTTAATACGCGATTTTGTTGTAACTCACGATTATCAAACATTAATAGACACTTTGGATTATATTAAAAATCTTGGTGTCAATGCTATTGAACTTATGCCTGTTAGCGAGTTTGAAGGAAATTCAAGTTGGGGTTACAATCCTTCATTCTATTTTGCACCTGATAAATACTACGGAACAAAAAATAAACTTAAAGAATTTATTGACACCTGCCATCAAAACGGCATTGCAGTGATTATTGATATGGTTTTTAATCATTCTTATGGTCAAAGCCCGCTTGTGTTAATGTATCTTGACAGAACGACATGGACAGTAACTCCCGACAATCCTTGGTACAACGTTACATCACCCAATCCTGTTTATAGCTGGGGTTATGATTTCAACCACGAAAGTCAAGCTACGGTTGATTTTGTTGATAGTGCTATTACTTACTGGCTCACTGAATATAAAGTGGACGGATACAGATTTGACTTTACAAAAGGATTTACCAATACTTCCGGCGATGGTTGGGCTTATGACAGCGACAGAATAGATATCCTGAAACATTATTACGACAAAACCCAAGAAGTTTCGCCTGATTCTTATCTGATTCTTGAACATTTCAGCGATAATTCCGAAGAAAAAATTCTTGCTGAATACGGTATGATGCTTTGGGGCAACATAAATTATAGCTACGGACAAGCTTCAATGGGTTACCAAAGCGGCTCGGATTTTTCATGGGTTTCCTACCAAGAACGAGGCTGGAATGTTGCTAATGTTGTTGGATACATGGAAAGCCACGATGAAGAAAGAATGATGTATCGAAACATAACTTACGGTAATTCATCAGGAACTTATGATATTACCGAACTTAATACAGCCCTTGAAAGAGCCGAGTTGTCATCTGTTCTATTTTTTACGATACCCGGACCAAAAATGATTTGGCAATTTGAAGAACTAGGATACGACATAAGCATTGAATATCCTTGTCGTGTGTGCGAAAAACCTATTTTGTGGGAATATTATGATGATTTTTACAGAAATCGCCTTTATTTAGTGATGAAATCTTTGATTGAACTGAAAAAAGAATATCAGGTTTTTAAAACAGATAATTATGAAATTGATTTCAGCAGCTCTGTGAAAGAAATAACTCTATACGGAGACACTATGGACGTTTATGTAGTCGGTAATTTTGACTTAACAAGCAAAACAACAAGTCTGCCTTTTACCGATGGTGGTGTATGGTATGAATATTTCTCTCATACAGAAAAAAGTTCGGCATCGAGCCTTACTCTTTCAGCCGGTGATTATCGTTTATACTCAACAAAAAAACTACCTGAACCAAATATCCCGCAAACGCAGTATGCACCGGAAGTATCTAATGTCATTATTGATGGTTATACAAAAATTTATAACACTTTAAATGTAACTTATAGTTATTTTGATTTTAACGATGACCCCGAAGGACAAAGCATTATTGAATGGTATGTCAGCGATTACCCTGACGGAGCCGACAAACTATTGATTGAAAACGCATCAACAGACACTCTTGTGTTGTCAAAACAGGATTTATATAAATATATAGCCGTAAAAATAACACCTGTTGCTCAAAGTACAGAATTGACCACAGGAAATTCCGTTTTTAGCGAGTTTGTTGGTCCTATAACATTTACTACCGATGATATAACTTTTTATCCCAATCCCTTTGATGATATTCTGAATATTGTAAATTCAGGCGATTATGATAATATCGTAATATGCGACATTTATGGTCAAAAAATAATAGATGAAGAAACCGACAGTAAAAAAACGCTTTCATATCAGCTTGATTGGCTTGAAGAGGGGGTTTATCTGCTCCGCTTAACTAAAGATAAAAAAGTAATCGAAAGAAAAATTATAAAATTAAAATAATAAATGTAAATAGACTAACATTTTAGCACGAACAAATAATTTATGAAAGCTGGAAATGATTTAACAAAAGGAAACGAAGCCAAAGTAATTCTGAAATTTGCAATCCCAATGATGATTGGAAACATTTTCCAGCAATTGTATAATGTAGTTGATGCAGCAGTTGTCGGGAAATTTGTCGGCAAAGAAGCGCTCGCTGCAACAGGAGTAAGTTTCCCCATTTTGTTTCTGTTAAGTTCCATAACAATAGGTTTTGCAATTGGAGGAACAATATTAATTTCTCAGTTTTACGGAGCTAAACAGATAGATAAAGTAAAAAAAGCGACTGACACACTTCAGATTGTAATGTTTGTTGGTGCTGCTTTAATGACAATAATAGGTATTCTTACAAGCAAAAACCTTTTCAGACTGTTGAATTTTCCGGAAGAAAATATCAAATACGCAGTATCATATTTTAATATTTTAATGCTCGGGAACATAGGTATTTTTGGATACAATGCACTTGCCGCAACATTAAGAGGATTGGGAGATTCAAAAACACCGGTGTATTTTTTAATAATTTCAACTATTTTTAACATAGCCGGTGATTTAATCTTAGTTGTCGTTTTCGAAATGGGAGTCGAAGGTGCTGCAATTGCTACGGTTATTGCATATTTTGTCGCATATTTCATAGCAATTATTTATTTAAACAAAAAACACAAAATTATAGAAACTAATTTTAAGCTGAACTTTGACAAAGAAATATTCAGAAAAATACTCAAAATTGGCATTCCTTCATCAGGACACATGTTTGTTGTTTCATTCGGAATGATATTGTCGTTTTCAATTATCAATCTTTTCGGAACTGATGTAATAGCAGGTTTTACGGCTGCAGGACGCATCAATTCATTTGCTACAATGCCTGCGATGTTTTTTGCAAACGCACTGACTGCTTTTGTAGGACAAAATTTCGGGGCTCAAAAAATCGACAGAATTAAAAACGGTTTAAGAGCTACTATTATAATGATTTCTGCGATTTCAGTTTTATTCACTTTTATTTCAATTATTTTCCCCGATGATTTAATGAAACTTTTTACAAACAAAGAAGAAACTGATTTAATTGGGGTTGGTGTTGATTATTTCAGGATTGTTGCACCATTCTATGTTGTTTTTGGGCTTATGTTCTCGTTTAATGCAGTTTTCAGAGGTGTTGGCAACACAATAACACCAATGTACATAACTCTTATTGCACTATGGGTAATTCGTTTTCCGGCAATGATTTTACTTTCTATGGAAATTGACTTTCCAGCAATAACTTTAACACCTGTAAATTCTAACGGATTGTGGTGGGGAGAACCGATGGCTTGGACTACGGGAATGATACTTGCAGCAATATATTATTTCACCAAACGCTGGCATAAAAAACCGCAATTAGTTGATAGGGCATAGTTGATAGTGCATTGTGCATTGTTAATAGTGCATTGTTAATAGTGCATTGTTAATAGTGCATTGTGATTGTATTAATAATCTATGTGAACTATGTGTCTATGTGGTTATTAAAATATCAAATAAACAAGTTTTTTCGTAACAGTTACTAAATTATATTTCATTTTCAAGTTCTTCGAGATTGTTTATCAAAAGCAAATTCGGGAAATCAATATCCAAAACATAATTAAGGTCAATTACAAAAAAGGACTTTTCAGGCGTGATTTTTATGTAATGAACTAATTTATCTAACCTGTCCTGACTTACAGGAGCCACAGCAATAATCCTTTCGACATTAAAATTTTCAAAATGTTCAAAAAACTGCTGAATATTAGTTATTCCGCTCAAAAACAGAATATCGTAATTTCTTTTACGCAAGCAAATATCAGCATATAGCATAATAAAATAATTAACTTCATCATTATCACTAAAAAGAAGAATTCTGTTTTCACCTCTGGGATAATTTTTTGTAATGGCATAAGAAATATTGTACAAATGCTTTTTCAGATAATCAAAAGCAAATTGTTTCTGAGCATCTGTAATAGACTCACCTCGCCAGAGTGTATCAATTTTGTGGATAAAGGGTATGAGAAAATCGGTAATTGTTCTGTCTAAGCTGAAACTGAATATACTTTCGTTGATTATTTTTTCAAAAGTATAATTATCAAAATTTGTAAGGCATAAAAGCAAATCAGAAACCCATGTTTCAAAATCAATGTGAGGTGGCTGCAAAAATAATACTTTTTCCTGAATCTGACTGGACGAAAGCTTAGATATTTCGCTGATTTTCATACCGCTACGATAAAGCTTTATAATCAGCAGAAACTTTTTAAAAGTACTTTCGTCATAGTAACGGATATTTGTTTCTGAACGGTCAGGTTCAATCAGATTGTAACGTTTTTCCCACATTCTTATGGTATGGGCTTTAATACCTGTTATTTCTTCAAGGTCACGTATGTGATATTTTTTTGGCATTTTTCAATCGTTAATTTTAATTGTTGCATTGTTTGACTTCGTCTTCGCTCAGTCTGACGACATTGTTAAATTGTTACATTGTTGCATTGTTACATATTTCATTTTTCATATTTCATAAGATGTGCTTCAAGCCCTTTAATCAATCAACTCTCCATTAATATAAACCTTATCAATCAAACCGCTACCAAATGAATAAGGGAAAAAATCAAAACTCGGCATTTCTTTAGTAACAATAAAACTTGCAACTTTGCCAGTGGTAATGCTTCCGTGTGTTTCAGACAAGCCAATTGCATAAGCAGTATTTGATGTAACTGCATTAAGAGCTTCATTTGGCAACAATTTATATTTAGAACACGCCATAGACATAATAAATTTCATATTTCCGCTTGGCGAAGAACCCGGATTGTAGTCAGAAGCCATTGCTACCGGCAATCCAGCTTGAATCATTTTACGAGCCGGAGAATAAGGTAAACCAAGAAAAAATGCAGTACCCGGCAGAATAGTCGGCATTGTTTCAGTATCTTTAAGAGCATTTATTTCTTCATCTCCCAGATATTCGAGGTGATCAACAGATAAAGCATTGTATTTTACACCAACCTGAACACCGCCGGAATAATCAAGCTCATTAGCGTGAATTTTAGGACGGAAACCGTATTTCATACCGGCTGTCAAAATTCTTTCGGTATCTTCGACTGTAAAAAAACCTTTGTCGCAAAAAACGTCTATATAATCAGCAAGTTCCATTGAAGCGACTATAGGAATCATTTCGTTTATGACCATATCCACAAATTCAGTCTGTTTTCCTTTGTATTCAGGCGGAACAGCGTGAGCCGCTAAAAATGTCGGAACAATAGTTATCGGTGTCATTTCTTTAAGTCTTTTGATGACTTTCAGCATTTTGATTTCATCTTCGGTATTAAGTCCGTAGCCGCTTTTAATTTCCACTGCACCTGTTCCAAGCCTCATTACTTCGTAAATTCTCTTTTTTGCCTGTTCGTAAAGTTCATCTTCGGAAGTATTATGAAGTAATTTTGCGGAATTTAGTATTCCCCCACCCCTTTTTGCAATTTCTTCGTAAGTTAAACCATTAATTTTATCAACAAATTCAGCTTCTCGGCTGCCTGCATAAACAATATGCGTATGGCTATCAACAAAAGCAGGTAAAATATATTGCTTGCCTTTTAAATTGATGATTTCAGCATTTTTATTGTAATTTTTCAATTCAAAATCCTTCATTTTACCAAAATCTAATATTTTATCATCTTCTATTATCAAAAAAGCATTATCAATTACTCCTATGTTTTTCATATCTTCACCGCAGATTTTTGTTTTATTTTTTCTTTCGGCTTTAAGCAGTGACTTTATATTTATAAAAATTTTTTGCATAATTAAGTTTGTTTGTTAGTTTTGAATTTTTGAACATTTGCAAATATAAATTTGAAAGATGAAAATAAAAAGCATTTTTTCTGTTTTATTTTTTCAGATAATAATTAAACAATTAAATAACTATGTTTATTTAGATAAAAATGAATGATTTAACCAAAGAAGAAT
>DYKL01000084.1 GCA_020722645.1 Acetofilamentum sp.
TTTTTTTCATAATGTTTTAGTTTTAAGTTAGTTAATAAATTATTTTTTAGTTTTTAAAAAGATTGAAATAACAGCTCTGCGGTCTTTTTCGCTACCGGTTTCTTGTGCATCATTTGATTGATTAGCATATTGCTCGCCATAAAATTTTGGGATAATAATATTTTTTTTAATACCTAAACTTTGTATGTATTTGCTGATATTTTCAGCTCTTTTTTTAGACAATTGTAAATTTACTTGTTCCGAGCCTGTAGCATCGCTGTAGGCAGCTATTTCTATTCCTATGATTTGACTTTTAAATTCGTTTATTACTTTTTTAATTTTACTTTCGTCGTCAGTTGAGAGTTTATATTCACCCTCTTTGTAATAAACATTTATATATCTCTCTTCAATTTTTTGGTTCATAACAATTTCTATATCAGAATCGTAGGGGAAACCAAAATAAAAACAAACAGAACGTTTATCGCCGGCAGCTAAATCTTCTGCTTTCCATTTTAAAAGTTCACCGCTGTCTCCATAAGTTTGTCCGTTTGGAACAACATCATAGGTAACTTTAAAAAGATAGCCCCATCTACCAATATAATATTCATCGGGTTTTACAGCTTCACCTTTATTCATAACAGTCCAGCAAGTCCCTTCTTTTTGATTAGGATAATTGTAAAATGATTGTACTTCATCGGGTACTTTATCATTCAAATAACCGGTTTCTGTTGTAACAAATTTGCCGTTAATGACATTTGTAGCAGCGTCATTGTCAGCAATCATTAAATCTATAAGACAAACAAGCCCAACTTTTTTTGTTTCTTTAGTCATGTTTTCAAAAACATATTCTATTTTGTAAAGCTGTCCATAAGAATTTATTGGTACAGGAGCAAAATTTCTATCAACAGGAATTAGATTTTGTGTTATTTTAACTCCGTTGAAATATAGCTCTGTGGAAACTTGCAGAGAACAACTGTCCCCTTTATATTCGTTATAGCCGCTTAGGTATTGAATATTTTTGAAGTATGGAGTATTTATAGCATATTTTCCATCTACACTTACAACAAAATGAGAAGTTGAACGAGGAACAGGATAACCGTACATCAATCTTACTCCATTTCCGCCCATTGTAAACCTACCGTCATCGGGACCTCTTGAATAATCATATTTTTTAGCTTCAAATAATTCTACATTATTAGAAGCAATTATTTTTTGATTTCTTTCTACTTGAATTGTAAAAGTTCTTTTATCTAGTGCATAATTATACTCGGCAGCCCACTCTAAATCAACGTATATAAAACCAATAGAATCTTTGAGAGTTATAAATTTATCGTGATAATTCCAACTATTATAATTTTCTCTGTATGAATATTTTAAACTCACATAATCTTTTTCTTTTAAATTATGTATCTCATAAAAAAGTTTTGTGGAATCAGACCAAGAACTAATAGTAGTTCTTTCAAGCCTCATATTTATTAAAACAGGTTCGTGTACAACAACAGAAATATTTTTTGTATAAGTTTTGCCTTTTTTATCGGTAACTGTCAAAATGTATTGTTTTGAAATGTCCGGTTTAACAATAACAGAACCTCTGTTATTTAGAACTGAATCAATATCGCTTATTTTTACTGTATATTCGGGAGGCACACTCCAACTTATTTTGTAATCTTGCCCTTTAATAATTTCTTTTTCACTTCCGTAAAACATAAATTTACTTGTAAGAGTTTGTTTATTTGTATTACAAGCAAATAATGTAATAAATGTCAGCACAATTATGTAAAATTTTCGTGTCATTGTTCTAATTTCAATTTAGTTTTTCAAAAAGTTAATAATTTGTATTTTGTAAAAATTTTGATTTATTCTGATTTTATTGGTGTTTAATTTTTTTTTCAGAACTTAAGATTTCTTTAATTTGCAGATTTATATTTGTTTATTAGATTTTATTAAACAAAAGTAATATTAGAATTTATTAAAAGCTTAATTAAGTATTGTTTAAGAAAATAATTGATTAAAACTTGTTTTTTATATTCTAAAAAATTTTTTTACTTTTGTAAAGTTAATACAATATCAAAAAAACATCTTAAAATTCCACAAGTATTCCATTAGAATTCCTTTTTGAAAAATTTAAAGAATTTATTTTCAGATAATTAAAATTTTAAAAATCATAGATATGAATGAAGAATATTATTTGAATTTTTTAAGAAAATATATTTTAGAAGAACTAAAAGCATCTAATTTTTTGTTGATTACTCCGACAAATATTCATAAATACTTGATTTTGAAATTAAAAGAAATTATTTATGAATGTGAAAATAAAAACTGCAAAAAAACGGGGTGTTTTAATACTGTTGACAATATTGGAAGACCAATAAACGGAAGTCAAAATTTGGTTCCGGAAAACTGTGTCTTGGATAATTTAAAAATTATCGATAAATCCAAAAAGTTTGTATCTGCTTTAAGAGAAAAATTCGGGACTATTGGTAGTGTAAAAACCTTAAAAGATATTCTGATTAAAATAGAACCCAAAACTAATTTGAATAATTGCAAGTCTATTTCTAATTTTATTTCACAAAAAACAACTCCTTATGAAAACAATTACAAAGTCTTAATCCCCAATTTATTTTTTGCTCCTACTTTTGATGAATGGATAAAATTTAAAAATAAAGAAGATTTTAAAATTAATGAAAAACAAAATCATTCCGAACAAAAAAAAGTAGAATATGTTGCTGAAATTTCTAACAATTCAAAAATAATTATCGAAAAAGACAAAAACAAAATAAAAAAAATTAAAAAAAATATATTTTTTTCATCAGGACTACTATTAATTTTTATTCTAATAATTTTCGGTTCTAATCAGAAGGAAAAAATTAATGCACAAGAAAATATATTTAATACAAAACTACTGAAAAGTATTGATAAATACTCATACAATAGAATTTATATGGGAGATACTTTTTCAGATAGCAATTCAAATGTCATAAATAACAATATATTTACAAACAATAACAATGTCGCTGATAATAAACTTGTTAAATCTTTAGTATTTAGCACATATTCATTGCAAAACAAATATTATATTTCATCATCAGAAAATTGGAATTTTAAAACAGACCCTAACGGCGAAGATATCAGCAGTAAAATTTATGGTTTTGATAATGTTCAGGAATGCTTTTCAACTACTGGAACACAAAATATTGCACATGATTATTTGACTATAAGATTTTATGTTACAAATAATTCCGACTCCATTTACACTATCACCGGAGTTGCTTTGAATGTTATAAATACTTTTAATTTTAACGCAGAAATTTTAAATTACGGTTGTTACTCTGAGGAAAGAGATTTGAGAAAAAATATTTTATTAGATGAAAATGAAATAGATTATTCTTTTGATATTAATGTAGTTGAAATTAAACCGAAAGAAAATAAATGGTTTATTATCACAGTTTTGGCACCCGAAAAACTTAGTCAAAATACTATTTTTAATTTTAATTTTAAAATAGAATACGCAAACACTATACTCAAAACAAGAAATATAATATATTCCGATAAAACTTATTTTTTGTCAGCTTCCAGATAATTTATGTTTTTTTTATAACTTAAACACTTAAATATGAAACAAATTACTATAATAATTTTTATTGCTTTTTTATTCCCTTTTTTTATTTATTGTCAATCAAAAAATTCCGAATATTTTAATACAAAATTAAATTACGATACAGCTAATTTTCAAGTAGCATATAATTATTTGAATTTTGCATTAAAAAAATATAACAGTCATCAAGAAGAGTTTTATGAACTTCAAAGTATCAAAGCTGATATTTTATTCAACATCGGGAAAATTGACTCAGCTGAAATAGTTTATTTAAAAACAAATTCTCTTTTGAAAACTAAAAAAAACTATAAAAAAAATCCGATTTATTATAAAAACCTTCGCGAATATTCAGATTATTTAAGAAATATTTCAAAATTTGATAAATCTGACAGTTTAATACAAATATGTTTGAATTTTAAACAAAAAGAAAACGACAAAATCGAAGAGTTGGAATATTCAAAAACAATTCAAAGTTATGCAAACCTCTTATTTGCTACCGAAAATTATAAAACAGCAAAAAATTTATTCGAAAAAAGTATAAATCTGAGACTTAAACATTCAGATACAACTTCAAATGATTATGCAATTTTATTATCAGATTATGCAACTGTTTTGCTAAAGTTTGAAAATTATCATTTAGCTCAAATATATTATAATAAAGCTCTGAAAATAACAAAAAATAATCATTCTGTATTTAATTATTACAGAATACTTTATGAATATTGCCTGTTTTTTTATGTACAAGAAAATTTTAATGAAGCTCAAAAATTATTATTTGAAATTTCAGATTTTGTAAACGATAAATTAGGACAAAATAATCTATTTTATGCAGATATTCTTTATATTATGTTCGGAATAACAACATCTTTGGATAATTATGAAACAAATTATTATACTGAGGCAAATAATATAATAAAAAATATTTTAGGAGAAAACAACACGTATTACTTAAATTTGAATATAGATTACGGAATTGTTTTGTCTGGAATAGCATATTCTTATCTTAACGATGACAAAATTGATGAATTTGAAATATACAGAACAAAATCTGATTCGGTTTTTGAAATATGCTACAAAATTGTTAATAATATTGCTAATAATGATAGTTTTTTAGAAACAAAAGCAAATTTATATAACAGTCTTGCCAACTCATCTGTTCAAAAAGGTGAATTTGAAAAGGCAAATAATTATTTCGACAGTGCTATGTTTTATGTCGAAAAATCGCTTGGTAATAACAGCCTTAAATATATTTATATTTTGAACAATAAAGCACAAATTTATTTTTATACAAGAAATTTACCCAAAGCAGAAGAATATATTTTAGAAGCTTTTACAGTTTTTAACGAAAATTATGGTAAAAACAACTTTTATTATTATTCCATATTAAATAATCTATCTGCTCTTCTAAAATTTCAAAAAAAATATGATGAAGCATTCAAATATCAAAAACTGATTTTTGATTATGAAATGGAACAGATTGTAAGCAACATAAAATTTTATACAACAGATGAATCTATTTACTTTTTTAAAAGATTTAGTGGAAATATGGATTTATTTTATAATTATCAACTTAAAATAAACAATTCTGATATAAGTATAACAGATTTGATTTATAATAAGTTACTGATTTTCAAAGACTTTTCATTAAATAATACCATTAACTATAAAGAACTTTTTGAAAATTCAAATGACACTGTTATAAAAAAATATTACATTCAATTAAATGAAATTAATTCAGAGCTTGGTGAATTGTATGCTACAAATAAATCTAATCAGTGGAAAAATGTTGATAGTCTGGAAATTCAAGCTGATAATATTGAGAAAAAACTAATATTCAGAGCAAAAGAATTGCAAATACCTGAATTCTATAATTCAGTAGTTATAGATACTTCAATAAAATGGACTGATATTAAAAATTCGCTTAAAGAAAATGAAGCTGCAATAGAGTTTTTTAATTTTCAGGTTTATAGCGATGCGTCTTTATCTTGGATTGACAGTACTATTTATTGTGCATTAATTATTACCAAAAATACTGAAAAGCCACAAATGATTGAATTATTTGAAGAAAAGCAACTTTTGAAGATTCTCAATTCTAATGAATTTTTTACAGATAAAGAAAAAATAACAAAAATATATCAGCAAAAAGGAGATTCTCTCTATATTTTAATTTGGCAACCGATTGAAAAATATCTTGCTGGTGTAAACAAAGTTTATATATCCCCGAGCGGTTTTCTTAATAATATTTCTTTTGAAGCTATAAAAACCCCGAGAGACAACATGCTTATAGATAATTATAATATATGTTATTTGAATTCGACAAAACAAATTTTAAATACAGAACCGCTATTTGTAGATAATTTAAAATCAGCTGCTTTAATTGGTGGAGTTAATTATTCGGCAAAAAATCCGATAGATTATAATATTAGAGACAGCTTAGATTGTTCAAAATCGATAGAAAAATATTTTTATAAACTCACATATTTGCCAGGATCTAAAAAAGAAATTGATTCTATTGAAAAAGTAATAAGCCAAAAAAATATTAAGACTATAAAACTTCAAGATTCAACTGCTTCTGAAAAATCATTCTATAATTTGCAAAATGAAAATGTTGAAATATTACATATAAGTACTCATGGTTTTTATTTTTCAGAAAAAGAAGCTAAAGAAATTCCATATTTTAAAAATAAAAACATTGAAGTTAGTCTTTTTAGAACAGGTTTGTTTTTAGCAGGTTCACAAAACACTCTCAACGACACAATCGAATCTAATTCAATAAATGATGGTATTTTAAATGGTTATGAAATTTCAAAATTATACTTTAAAGATTTAAAACTTGTTGTTCTTTCTTCTTGTCAAAGCGGCATTGGCGACCTTAATTCCGACGGTGTTTATTCTTTAAAAAGAAGCTTCAAAATGGCTGGTGCTGATTATATTATTATTTCTTTGTGGAAAATATCTGATGAAGTCAGTAATTCGTTTTTTTGCTCTTTTTACAACTACCTATCTAAAGGTTTTAATATTGAAGAAGCTTTTATAAAGTCAAAATTAGATTTGAAAAACTCTGACAAATATTCAAACCCTTATTACTGGGCAGGTTTTATTTTAACTTTGTAAAATTAAATAATACTGTTAAACATTTTGTAAATCAAACAATATTAGTGCTTATATTGTAAAATTTAATATAAATTTTTAAAAAAATACAAATGAAAAATACAATTTTAATGATTCTATTAACCTGAATTATTCATAAAAATTATTAAAATTTTTATGAATGCAGCTCGATTAGCGGGCTGCAATTCAGGAAACCCCGATTTAGAAAAGCTCAAATTAGGGTATTTGAAAAATGCCTAAATTTGTTAGCTTTTCTTAATCGACAAAAAAAATTCGTG
The DNA here is from genome assembly GCA_020722645.1 of Acetofilamentum sp. Taxonomy (GTDB): domain Bacteria; phylum Bacteroidota; class Bacteroidia; order Bacteroidales; family JAFGUD01; genus JAFGUD01. Next base: position 6,964 of record DYKL01000084.1, read on the forward strand.
AATTTTTCGGGTTAAATTCAATTGACAAAAATTTTAAATCAAATATTCAGGATATAGTAGATAATTTAGTTGATGATGTAATTAAAACTATTGAATTACCTATTTATTTTCTGCAAATCTAAAATTTTATTACTTTTGCTGAAATAATAAAACACACAAAATGTTTGAAGAATTTAAAGGACAAAATCTAATGGACTTTATGAACGTTTTTCCAACTGATGAAAGTTGCAAAGAGTATTTAGCTCATTATAAGTGGAAAAATGGTTTTAAATGCCCAAAATGTGGATGCACAGAAGAACATCATTCAAAAAAACCATTTGTCAAAAGATGTAAGAACTGTCTTCATCAAGAATCAGTTACCTCAGGTACACTTTTCCATAAACTAAAATTCAGTATTCAAAAGGCATTTTTTATTTTATTTGAAATTAGCACTACTACAAAAAGTGCATCAAGCGAGGTATATGCAAAAAAATATGGAATAAATCATAATACAGCATGGTTGTTTGGACAAAAGGTGCGTAATGCAATGAATAGCAGCTTACAACATCCATTAAAAGGTAAAGTAGAAGTAGATGAGACATTAATAGGAGGGAAAGAGCCTGGTAAACAAGGACGAGGAGCTGAAAAAAAGACTTTAGTAGTTATAGCAATAGAAAAAAATAAGGATGAAAATGGAATTAAGAGAGCTTATGCACAGGTAATTAAAAATTCAAGTTCAACACAATTAAGTAAAATATTCCAAGAACATGTCGATAAATCGGCGGAAGTAAAAACCGATAAATGGACAGGTTATATTCCATTAATGGAAAAATGGGATATTGAAATGGAAAAAAGTGTAGCAGGCAAGAATTTTGAATTAATGCACCGATTTATTCAAGGCTTAAAATCTTGGATAAGAGGAATATATCATCATATTAGTTCTGAACATATGCAAAAATATCTTGATGAATATTGTTATAGATTTAATCGTAGCATTTTTAAAGAAACGATTTTTGATAAATTGATACAAAGATTAATTTTACACGAACCAATTTACTTAAAAGATATTAAATTATGTCAAACGAACTTAAATAGGTAATTCAATAAAACTATTATAGATGATGATTTGAAATTATATAAAGATATTGTATTTGAAAAAAACATCTATTCAAAAATAGTTTCTGCTGAAAATAATTTAATTGCTCTTATTTATAACTATAAGTGTATTGTTTAATTGAATTATGAATATCTTTTTTTGTCTTTTTCATTTGTTGTAATCTGAAATTTTGTTACTTTAAACTGCAAACCCTCGCTCTTCGAGATTTATAATCCCTTCGGTTGTAAATGCCCTTATTTTGAAAGGTAGAAACAACAATTCTTTCATTCTCATTTTAGAAGAAACATCCCTCCTGCCCACTTTGGGAAGAGGGAGCAAGAGCGAATTTTTGATAACTTGCCACGTAATTTATTGCGTGGCTTTTTTGTAAAAATAAGAGAAACATCCCTCCTGCCCCTTTTGGTAAGAGGGAGCAAGAGCGAATTTTTGATAACTTGCCACGTAATTTATTGCGTGGCTTTTTTGTAAAAATAAGAGAAACATCCCTCCTGCCCCTTTTGGTAAGAGGGAGCAAGAGCAACAGAAAGTCAGTTTAACTAAGTTGCTTGCTTTGCAGGTGTTTCGCAAAGCCTCGCAATGACGAAGAAACTAATTCCTAATTAATAATTAATAATTACCAATTCTTAATTTTTTACGTGGCTATTTTCAAACGTTTGCACAAAAATTAACACATCTTTTATTAATTTAACACTAATTTAACACTAACTTTACAAAAAATAAATTCAAAACTTACCGATAATGAAAAAACTATCTGCTTTCTTCTCACTTTTATTGATTGCATTGATAACTAATGCACAAATTTATGACACAGAAGGTCTTAATATGCCCGGTAGCTGGGATAGTTGGACTAATCCCCCTACTAATGTTGTTTTTGCAGGAGTACAAGTTACCAATGGCACTCTCCTACCCACAACCAACTTAGGCGTCAATCACTATCAAACCATTTTCTCCACACCTACCAACGTTGCTGCAGGTACTTATGGTTTCCTCTTTTCAAGCGGACCTACTACAAACTATTGGCAAAATAAATGGGCTAATGCTCATTTTAATTTAAACACAATAACCAATTTAATATATAGCGGCTCTATTAACGACACTATTACTCTGAACAACAGCAAAACTTACGTAATGAACTTTGAAGATAATGGTTATGCAAATTCACGTGCTATTTTTATGGAATTATCTGCCCAACCCGTTAATATTACAGATGTTCACCAAGCTCCCGATATTCCTACTTCTACCGAAGATGTTAACGTTAGCCTAACAACCGACAACTCGCCCTCTACTGATGAACATTTTTATTTGCGTTACACAACTAACAATTGGACAACATCAAGTACAGTATCTTGTTCATTTACCGGAACAACAGGCACCGCTGTTATTCCAGCACAAGCCTCAGGCAAAACAGTTCAGTATTACATTTTTTCCACCAACAAATCTGACCTTACAGGTTTAACGTCAGCAGATATTGACCTCGTTACTATAAATTACAACAACAACGGCGGTCAAAATTACTCATATCAAGTTGCAGAAGAATTAACTTGCAACGGAGCAATAGGCGTCATAGTTTCCGACCCTATTTTTCCTCTCGATGGCGGTAGTGTTATTATTACTTTTGATGCAACTCTGGGTAATGGAGCTTTAATTGGCTACACCGGAGATGTTTACGCTCATATTGGCGTTATTACTAACCTCAGTACTACTGAAAATGATTGGAAACATGTAAAAACTACTTGGGGACAAAACACACCTGAAACCAAATTTACCAAAGTCGGCGATGACCTCTATCAGCTCACAATTGCCAATACCCGTCAATATTTCGGGGTTGCAACCGGTGAAAATATTGAACAAATTGTTATGGTAATACGCAGCGGCGAACCTATCGACCCTCAGCACCCGACAACATTTATAGTGGCTCGAAACTCCGATGGTTCAGATATGCGTATGGATGTTTATCAAAATACTTTGGCAACAAAAATTCTTAGTCCTAATAAAAAAGAACCTCTTGTTCCTTTGAACTCAATTGTTCCTGTTTGTGCTTATTGTATGAATGCTACAAATTTCTCGTTACTTATTGACGGTTCACAAGTTACCTCTACTACAAGCGACACAATTTTGTATGGATTAAATACCAATTCATATAGTCCGGGCATACATACCATTATTGCTGATGCAACAGACGGCACAAACCATGAATACGACACAACTTTATTTTATATTAGAGACACTGTTCAAATTGCTGAACTCCCCAACGGAGTTATCGAAGGTATAAACTATATCAATGCAACAACTGTTACTTTGGTACTCCAAGACCCTAATGCATCCAAACAATTTGTTTTTGTAATTGGCGATTTCAACAATTGGCAAGTATCTGACCAAGGCTACATGAAACGAAATGCAAACGGCACTGAATTTTGGATTACAATCACAGGCTTAACACAAGGCAAGGAATATGCCTTCCAATACTACATAGACGGCGAATTAAAGATTGCAGACCCTTATGCCGATAAAATACTTGATCCTTGGAATGACCAATATATACCAACAACAACATATCCTAATTTAAAAGCCTATCCTCGCGACTACACAAAAGGAATAGTTAGCATTTTTCAAACAGGACAAACCCCTTATGATTGGCAAATTACAGATTTTACACCGGTAGCAATTAATGCCACACAACCAAATCTAATAATTTACGAACTTCTTGTTAGAGATTTCGGAAATCATTCAACAATAAAAGATGTTGAAAATAAACTCGACTATCTGCAAAGTTTAGGTGTCAATGCTATTGAACTTATGCCTGTTTCAGAATTTGAAGGCAATATTAGCTGGGGCTACAATCCCGATTTTTACTTCGCTTTTGATAAATATTATGGCACAAAAAACGATTTCAAGCACTTCATCGACCAATGCCACAGTAGAAATATTGCTGTCATTATGGACATTGTGTTCAATCACGCTTTTAGTTTATGCCCATTAGCTCAAATGTATTGGGACGCCGATAATAACCAACCCGCAGCCAACAATCCATGGTTCAACCAAACAGCCCCTCACCCTCTCAGTGCCGGCAACGATTTTAACCACCAAAGCACATATACAAAAAATTTCGTCAAACGAGCATTGGCATACTGGCTC
>DYKL01000556.1 GCA_020722645.1 Acetofilamentum sp.
AAAAAAAATAAAGGAGGTTTATTGTAATTTTTAAATATCTTTTTGTTATCTGTTGTATTTCAACGGACTGTGATTGTTTTGTGTTTTTTTAATTACAAAATTTAAATTATTTCAATTATTTTTGTTGCGGAATTGCCGCGAATTACTTCAAAATATACCGAACTATTGATAACAGAACAATTTGAAATTCTTAACAATGAACTAGACAGTTGGCAGCAAAATACTGAACAAAGAGACGATATTACTTTTATAGGATTAAAATTCATATAAATTTAAGCAGATGAAGATTTTTTTTACGCTTATTACTTTTGTTTTTATGTCTATTATTTCTTTTTCTCAGGATTTAGATAAAAAACTGATAGATGCAGTATATAAAAACGATGAAAAGGCAGTTTTTGATTTAATAAGAAGAGGCGCTGATGTTAATGCCGAAACTTCTTTTGGTGTTACTCCGCTTATGTATGCAGTTCAGAACGGAAATTATCTGATTTGTCAAAAATTAATCAGCTCGGGAGCTAATGTAAATTCTGCTTCTGATGATGCTATTGACCCGATTATAAATGCAGTTATAAATCAGGATACTGCAATCACCTTGCTTCTTCTCGAAAATGGTGCAAACCCTGATGCTGTTGATAAAATTGAAATGCAATCTGCTTTGATGTTTGCAATCGGAAGAAGTAATATTTTTTTATCAGAAGCTCTTTTGTATTATGGTGCTGATCCTAATAAAATGGTTTATGATGTGTCGCCTTTAATGCACTCAATATATCTTGGTGTTGATACATCGTTTATAAATCAGTTGATTTCTTATGGTGCAAAACCTGATTTGAAAAACTCAAAAGGTTACAATTCATTAACAATAGCTACTTTATATGAAAATACTGCGGCAACAAAAATTTTGCTTAAAAATAATCTTATACCTGATACAAGCAGTATTTCTGAATACAATCCTATGAAAATAGCCTTAAAGTATCAATTGGACGAATTTGTCGAAATTCTTACCCCTTATTACAAAGAAAAGGTTGAGTATTATCACTCCCAAGCCTTATTAAAAAATTATTACAAAGGTGCGAAAATTATCAGAAAATATTCCGGAAACTTGTTTTTGACTCCCGTTTTATCAAGTTTAATAATCGGAACTAATTTTACATTCAATCATACTGATGTTTTATGGGCTTTTAAAATTGGTGTTTCAGAAAGCAGGTATAATTTTGATGTAAAAGTTGCTATTCAACCTCGTCTTTCAAGAAAAGCTGTCTTGTACGAATTACGTCCGGATTTTTATTTGCAACTATGGGAAAAAAGAACTCTTCTTACTGCTGAATTTGACAAAAGATTTATTTTTTATTCAAACTCAAAAAGCACAAGCGGATTAAATATTCTGGCTTCTTATAATTATTCTTTCGGCAATTACAGCGGTTTTAATGAGGAACTTAATTACCGAAAAGCGGTATCTTTTGGAGGTGGAATTTGGTTTAAAGAAAATTTTTTCAGAACTAGTTTTAATTATCAGTATCTACCGATTCAATCTGTTTTTCCTCATTATTTTAGCATAGAAATTGAGTTTTTGATTCCTTTTGTTTTTTAATATTTATGTTTGATGAAAGATTAAAGTGCATAGTTAATAGTGCATAGTGCATAGTTAATAGTGCATAGTGCATAGTGCA
>DYKL01000557.1 GCA_020722645.1 Acetofilamentum sp.
TCTTCTTCTTGAATCAGATAGACAATAGAAATTTTGAGCGCTTTTCTCATACCTTGCCTCAAACGACACAAAAATTTTATGAAATCCCGTTGTTCAGATTCTGTAAATTCATCAACGCTTTGAAAGTGTCTTTTAGAAACAATAATTATAAATCCCGGAATAGGGATTTCATAGTCTTGGTAAGCGTCAAAATATTTAGACGATAAAATAGAACCGCCTGGCGATTAACTTCACCTCTTTGAATTGCACAACCAAGACAAGCAATTTTTTTTTGTTTGGCCTTTGATGTCTGTGATATTTCGTTTGCTTATAAATTTGGTGTTAAAAATTTTTTAATTTCATATAACGTTTCGGCATATCTGATATTGCGACAACAATTTGGGAGAGCATTTTTCGGAGAAAAGTGCGAACCAGATATGCCATGTTGTACGATGTAATGAAAAGTTTTTATTTTGCGGTAGCAAAATATTTGGTACTATTTTTTAAATTTTATCTTTATTTTTATAAAAGATCATTTACATTATTTAGAATCGTCGGTTTTGGAATATCGTTTAAGGATGGTATGGGTCTGTTTTCCGCTTGTGCTCTTACAACTTCTTTTTCCCATTTATGATTCCACAGGTACAACTCAGCCGTAAACATTTGTTCAAGGTAAATCGAATAGCTCCAACCAAATGCAATATAAATTATCGTAATCACCCATACCCACTCTGGAAACATTATTTCCATTTTATCAGAAATATAAAATAAAAGCGCAGGTGGTAAAAATATAATTGCTGTTGCTAATCCAGTAAGAATAAAACCTGTTACAAATTCAGATAGATTAGATTTAAAAACAGCATTACCTTTTTTAACAGATTTCCAAAAACTTAAATTTTCCCAAACTATTGCAGGAAGAATTAGGAAAACAACCATGCGAACACCTTTTTCTAACGCTCTAAAAAAAGCTTGGGAAAACGAAAACTTTTGATAGCCAGCTAATGTTTTTACCGCATCTTCAGCGCTAAATGATTCTTTCTCTATTTTTTTGCTTTTTGACAATAGTGCTTGAATCATCAATAGAATAAACCAAATAATTGTCCAAACAAAAACTACTGGTAATATTTTTATTGTGTTATGTGTAAACGTATATCTGAATGCACTCGCAACACTCATTTCTTTTCCTGACTCAAGTTGTTGTATTAACTCCAGCAAGATAGAACAAGAAAATGAAAGCAAAAAGGCAAAAACAAAAATTATTCCAAATATAATTAGAAAAACCTGAAATCTAGTATATGTATCCCAATCAAACCAATACTCCAAATACCAGATAATTGGCACGTAAACCAGCCAATTAATTAATAACGGAATAATAAATTTTGGATGACGATTAAATACTTTGGCTGATTCTTTTATTAATTGCCATCCGTTTTTTACACCTTGAAACATAATTTTAGAATTAAAAATTTAAAAAATAGCCCCAAATTAATTTCTGAAAGAAATTATAAAACTTTTTATTATTTTGTACAACGTTTGCGTGTATGAGAAGTTTGCGAAGTAAATTTGGGTGGAGGTTTTTAAAAAAAACTATAACCTCATACACGCTGTTGTGTGATGTAATGAAAAGTTTTAATTTTGCGATAGCAAAATATCTGGGGCAATTTTTATTCTTTTCCGCAATATGGGCA
>DYKL01000085.1 GCA_020722645.1 Acetofilamentum sp.
TCATTAAATAAAAGTTAAAAAATACAAGGCAATATTACAAATAAAAAAGCAAAAATACAAACCAATTTTCAAATTAAAAAAGCAAAAATACAAACCAATTATTCAGCATTCAAAATAATCGAGCTTCTAAAACATTTTAATTTGACTTTTTTAATATTCAAAAATTTTGTTTACTGACTATTTTATTTATTTTTCGTCAAAAATAAATAAATTTAACAATAATAAATTTTTTAATTTCGTAAATTTGACAGAAAAAATTATGCGTAAACTATTTCCTTTTTTAGTTTTGTTAATTAGTTTTTGTTCGTGCGATAAACAAAATGAAATTAACATTAAAAGCATTAAACTGCCCGAAGGTGGTAACGAACTCGTCGAAGCTAATAATATTTTCGGAGTCGAAGTTTTTCAGAACATTTTAGCCGAAGAAATTCAAACGAAAAATGTAATGTTTTCGCCGCTAAGTCTGAACATTGCACTATTGATGACATACAACGGAGCTGACGGAACAACTGCCGAAGATATGAAAACAACTATGGGACTTACAAATTTGTCAACCGAAGAAATAAATAATTGTTACAAAACCCTTGTTAATGAGCTTGTTACAAACGACAGAAAAGTAGAACTTTCAATTGCAAATTCAATGTGGTTCGACAAAAATGTATTTGTTTACCCTGAATTTATAAAAACACTCGAAGATTCTTATAACGCAGAAGTTGAATGCGTTGATTTTTCAGATGCTTCAACTGTTTCAGAGATTAACAGTTGGGTGAAGAAAAAAACAAACGGTTTGATTGACAAAATAATTGATAATTTTCAGGCTGATGAAATAATGGCACTTTTAAATGCAGTTTACTTCAACGGAAAATGGCATTTTGATTTTGATAAAAACGCGACAGCACCACAGGATTTCACACTGGCTGATAGTTCTGTTGTTCAAGTTGATATGATGAATCAGTTAAAATCATTAAAAACAGGCTACTCCGAAATCTATTCGGCAATTGAACTGCCTTATGGACAAGGAAACTTTGTTATGGACTTATTTTTACCCAATTCCGGTTTTACAACTGATGATGTTATTGACACTTTGTCGAATTTTAACAAAATAGTATCAGATTTTACCGAGCAGGAAGTTGATTTATATCTGCCAAAATTTCAATTTGAATACAAAGTAACTTTAAACGACATTTTACAAGCTTTGGGAATGTCTGTAGCTTTTTCAGATGAGGCTGATTTCAGCAAAATGTCTGATATGCCTTTGAGTATTTCACGAGTTTTGCAAAAAAGCTACATAACTGTTGATGAAAAAGGAACAGAGGCTGCATCTGTAACATTTGTGGGGATAAAATATGAATCTATGCCTGCAAATTATATAAAATTCGACAGACCTTTCATATTTATCATACGCGAAGTCTCGACAAATACAATAATTTTTGTGGGTAAGGTTGCAGACCCAAGATGATTTTAGTTACGATGTTTTGGGAAGACTGTACTTAGTATCTGTTACGAAATAACTTGTTTATTTGATATTTTTAATAACCACATAGACACATAGTTCACATAGATTATTAAATATGTTATTTCGTAACAATCCCTTAGTGATAGAGTATTATAGTTGAAATGCTTGCCCTGTGAGGGTCAAAAAGTTAAAAGCTTAAGTTGATTTTAATTCAGTTCCCTTTAGGGCAATTTTCTAGCCCAAATCAAGCTTTATAAACTTTAAACATTTAACTTTATAACACATTAATTTTTTACAAAATTGACCTTAAAAGTTCAACAGCATTTTTAACATTATCAACTTTATTAAATCGAATCGACAGACGTTCGTTTTTTTCTTTCATTTCACAGGTTTTTTGATTTTTCATCACAAAATTCAAAATATTTTTCAAAAAGATATCTGAATCATAAAATGCAGAATTTTTATCGCTTAAAAGGAAACAAATCAACGTTTTATCTTTGATAATTATTTTCTCAATACCCAAACTCATTGCAATTAGTCTCAGTCTGACAACATCAATAAGTTCTTGAGCCTGATATGGAATATTTCCAAAACGGTCGGTCAGATTTTTTTCAAATTCCTTAATTTGTTCTTCTGAACTTATATTGTCTAATTTTCTGTATAGACGCAATCTTTCGGCATCTTCATTAACGAAATCATTGTAAAAACCAATGTTCAAATCGGTTGTAATCTGACAGTCATTAACATAAATTTTATTTTCAGGCTGTTCATTATTATCTTCTTTTTCAAAAATATGCTTGTATTCAGAAGTTCTAAGCTCAAGCATAGTTTCTTCCAAAATTCTTTTAAAAGTTTCGTAACCAATGTCGTTAATAAAACCGCTTTGTTCTGCACCAAGCAAATCGCCGGCTCCGCGAATATCCAAATCCTGCAAAGCAATGTTAAATCCGCTACCTAACTCCACAAAATTTTCTATTGCTGTCAATCGCCTACGTGCATTATCTTTCAAAACAGTTTTAGGTGGAGCAATCAGATAACAAAACGCTTTACGAGCCGAACGCCCTACCCTACCCCTTAACTGATGCAAATCGCTTAATCCGAACTTCTGTGCATTATTAATTATAATAGTGTTTGAATTTGGAATGTCTAATCCGTTTTCAATTATACTTGTAGTCAATAGTACATCAAATTCACCTTTCATAAATGCAGTTATAACATTCTCAACCTCAGTAGGTTTCATTTGCCCGTGAGCGATTTTTATGCTAATATCAGGCAAAATATCGTTTAGCAATTTTTTGATTTTGGGTAATGTATCAATATGATTATGCACAAAAAAGACTTGTCCGCCTCTTCGGATTTCATAATTCAACGCATTTTTGATAATCTCAGTGTTGAATGTATGCAGTTCGGTTATAATTGGTTGTCGGTTCGGGGGAGGTGTATTTAAAATTGATAAATCTCTGGCTCCCATCAGCGAAAATTCCAGAGTTCTTGGTATTGGGGTTGCTGTAAGTGTGAGTGTATCAACATTAACTCTTAATTGTTTTAATTTTTCCTTTACACCAACGCCGAATTTTTGTTCTTCGTCAATAATCAGTAAGCCTAAATCATTGAATTTAACGTCTTTACTGACTAATCTGTGAGTTCCTATAATTATGTCAATTTTACCGTTTTCGAGTTTTTCTAAAATCTCCTTTTGTTGTTTTGCAGTTCTCATACGGCTTAAATAATCAACCGTAACAGGCAGATCTTTCAGGCGGTCTTTGAATGTCAAAAAATGCTGATAAGCCAGAATTGTAGTCGGGCATAATAAAGCAATTTGTTTGCTGTCTGCAACTGATTTGAAAGCGGCTCTGACTGCAATTTCGGTTTTACCAAATCCCACATCACCGCATATAAGCCTGTCCATTGGCACATCTTTTTCCATATCGCCCTTAACATCAGATATTGCTTTGAGCTGGTCGGGAGTTTCTTCATAAATAAACGAAGCTTCTAAAGCGTCCTGTAAATATGTGTCTGGTGAAAATGCAAAGCCTTTTTCCTGTAGTCTTTTTGCGTATAATTCTATCAAATCTTTTGCAATATCTTTGATTCGTTTTTTTGTCTTTTGTTTAAGATTTTTCCACGTACTTGTTCCGAGTTTGTGTATTGTCGGTGCTTCTAAATCCTGACTTTTGTATTTTGATATTTTATGCAAAGAATGAATATTAACAAACAAACTATCATTGTCCTGATATTGAATTCTGACAACTTCCTGCATTTTTCCGTCATTTTCGATAGTTGTCAAACCCTTAAAAACGCCTATTCCGTAGTCAATGTGAACAATATAATCGCCCGGATTTAATTCCTGAATTTCTTTTAAAAGTTGCGTTTCTTTTGATTTGTTTGTGTTGAAACTTTTGAGAATAAACCTGTGAAAACGGTCAAAAATTTGGTGGTCTGTGTAAACTGAAATTTTCAAATCATTATCTGCAAAGCCTTCGTGAATTATCCCTTCCAAAGCCTGAAACGAAACTTTTGTCTGAACTTCGGAACTTTGCAGAATATCTTTTAACCGTTCAAGTTGTTTTTTGCTTGATGAAAGGATAAAAGTTTCATAGTTTTGCTGTTGCTTAATTTTCAAATCATTGGCTAATGTGTTAAAATGTTTTTGAATACGAGCTTGGGCGCTAATGTTGAATTCAACTACATAAATAGATTTATCAATAGTTTTGTTTGATATGTGTACAATTTTGAATTTTTCTAAATGATTTATAAAATCCTGATAATCAATATATTCTATTGTTTCAATAATATCAGTTTCATCATTTACAATCTTTAATTCTTTTTCGGTTTTGTATAAATTTTCGATACGTTGGGTCAAAAATTCATAGTCATCGGTAAATATAATAGATTGATTTTCAATAAATTCTAAAAAAGAAGTTCTTTTTTCTTTATTTCTGATTTGAATATTATTTACAATCGAAATAGAGTTAATTCTTTCGACCGAAAGTTGTGTTTCTATGTCAAATATACGAATACTTTCAATTTCGTCTCCAAAAAAATCAATACGATAAGGTAAATCAGTAGAATAGGAAAAAACATCAACAATTCCACCTCTGACAGCGTACTGACCGGGCTCAAAAACAAATTCGCTTTTAACAAATCCTGATTCCTGCAGCATTTCAACTAAAAACGAAGTTTGAATATCATCACCGACATTCAAATCAATAGTATTATTTTTAATTTCTTCTTTTGCCATAACAGTTTCAGCAACAGCGGCAGGATAAGTAACAATGACAGGATTTATGGTCTTGCGAATTTTTGTCATTGTTTCGGTACGCATCATTATAGCGGCTTTGTCGGTTTTAATGCCGCTATCGTGAGTTAAATGCCTTATTGTAGCGGGAAAAAAGAATATTTTATCGCTATTGACTATGGTTTGTAAATCATTAAAAAAATATGCGGCATCTTCTTTATCAGAAAAAATTATAACTAACGGTTTTCTTATTTTTTCGTAACTTGCCGCAATAAAAAAACTTCTGGCTGAAGTAATTAAATTTCTGATTTGCACCCTGTCTTTTGTATTGATAATTCTGACAAATTCCTCTGTTTTAGGGTGGTTTAAGTATTTTCGATGAATTATTTGCATAGCTGCAAAAATAATAATTTATACGAATTTATAAAATTTATAAAGCCTGCCCTGTAAGGGTCTCAAAGCTTGCCCTGAAAGGGTCTAAAAAATTAACGATTTAAACCTAAAACAAAAAATCTCTAAATAAATATCTTATTCAATATCAATTGTTTAACTATTTTTAACATTTCATTCGTCAAAAAGTTCTTTGAAAAAACAATTAAATTTTTTTGTTTTGCTGAAAATTTATTATAGTGATTTGTAAACACCTAAATAATATCATTAAAATTTATTCTGAAACACGCATTCACGTAGAGAGAGAGAGAGTATAATTTTATTGTAAAAACTTACCCAAGGTGTTTAACAAGCAAAAACATTTTCAAAATAGGCAAAAACAAATTCGACCGGTAAAGCCTGTTCCGAATTTTCGTTATTTTTTATGCTAATTTTTTTCGGAACGGGAGAGATTATTTTGTGAGCAATATTTTAAAATATTTAGTAAAACTTTCTTAAAAATAAAAAAATGAATAAATTAACATTACTAACTATAATTGGAATAATAATATTGTTGCTATTTACAAGTTGCCAAAAAGAATATATAATACCAGATAGTACACAGAAAAACTCACAATCTTTTACTAATGCTAATAAAGATGACATTGTAAAATCTTTTGACGGGAAAATATTAAATATTGAAGAAAACTATATAGAAAAAGAAACAGGTGCTTCCGGGACACTTTATACCTTAAAAACCAAAGATGGTTTTCAAGAAATATTAGTATTAGATGGGAATTGGGAGAAAGGTTGGATATATGAACGCAACCAATTATTGTATAATCCGGTTTTACAAAGCTATGATTGTGAAGCACCGTTTGATAATAATTGTACAAGATTATTTGGCGGTTTAATTGTTATATATTGATATACATCAACTTTTTATAACGGAAGTTCACCGATGTTTTAACAAATTACAATGTAATATTTTGAAAATCAATACATTATTTGAATATTTAATGCTATTTTGTATTCAATTTAATTTTTCAATAGTTTAGTAAATTTTAATGTAATGATTTAATAATCAGTGTATTAATGTTTGTGAAAATAAAAAAACAATAATTAGCTGAATATCAATAATTTGCTAATTAGCTAATTAAAAATTAACGAACTAGCGAAGCGATTTCACGCAAGTAATTATTGATTTTAAATGTGTTTACAAAATTAAATTTTTATTATGAAATAAAAATAATACATCAAATTTAACAATCTTGCCTACAAGATTTATTCAAAACACATAAAAACATTGATATTACAGTGTTTGCGGCATATTTTGTTAGTGAACTTCCATTATAAAAATAAAATAAAATTTTATAAAATCTCTAATTTATAAATATGTGGAAAAATACAATACTTATTATTTTAACATTTTTTTCAATAACATGTCAAAAACAAAAAAATATAAATAATTATAAATTTCAAAAAAAAGAAATTAAAGTTAATTATAATTCTTTTAAATTTTTAGATAGCGTTATTGTATATAGGACAGATACAAGTATATCAAAAATAAGATATTTTGATAATTTTTTAATTTTATATATAAAAGATAGTCTTATATTTTTTGATATTCATAATAAAAATTTGTATCGAAAAGTATCATTGCCATACAAGGGTGAATTAAACGATTTTTATTACCATAATAAAGATTCTATATTTTTATTATATTTAACATCAAAATATACAGGTTATCAAGATAGCATATTGCAAATGATAGATTTGAACGGAAATTTGAAAAAAGTTTATTCATTTGAAAATACGCCTGTTTATTGTAGCTACAACAATGTTTTACAAGATACTGCCATAATAGTATATAATATGCTGACAACTGATTTAGTTATGATAAAAAATAAAATTTATCTTGGGTTAGGACGTTATCAAAATTATCTGGGAGATAAAAAATTAGCCCAAAAGCCTATTTTAGGTTATATGGATATACAAAAAGATACTTTTTTTACTAAAAATATTAATTATCCCGAACTCAATTATGGCAAAGATTTTTATCCACTAATGATGAGTTTCTTTTCATTCACTCCTTATAAAGATAATTTATATATTTCATTTCAATATACTGATAAAACTCTAATATACAATTCAAAAACAAAAAAAATAGATACTCTTGAATTTGAATCTGCAATTATTGATAGTATTTTACCCGTAAATGATATAAAAAAAATTCCCAAAGATTATAGTTATTTTTCATTTTATGGTATTCATTTCAATTATTTATCAAATTCATTCTTTAGATACTTACTTTTACCTTTCGATAAATACGGTATAGGAAATTATTATTTAGAAGAATTTGACACGCTGGGCAAACTAATCTCAATAATTAAAATACCTAAAAAAGATGAATCCCTTCTGTTTATCAATGGAGATACATTATATACAACTATCGCACAAGAATTAAATAAAGGAAATCTCATAATAAATAAATACCTTATAACCTACAAAATAAAAAGCAATTTACAAATAATTTCTGATTTGGATACTGGGACAACAAATTCTTATAATTTTCAAAAATATTTAAAAAATAAAATTAAAGCTAAAAACTACGCTGTAACAATTATATGGTATGATATGATGTGTGAAAATATTTCCGACTTTATAATAAAAAATTATCAACTAAATGCTAATAAATACATTTCTAGTAATATTTACCTAATGATAATAACAGAAGATACGAATTCATTCAAAAAGGAGTTCTTTTTAAATTATAATTTTAACGAAAAAAATATAATAATATTCGAAAATTATAAAGACATTGTTAAATTTATAGAATATGATAATATACCAAGAGTTTTAGTAGTAGAAAATAATAAAATTTTAACAGATACTATATTCGATGTCAATGAAATAACTGATAAGTGGCAAAAATTTTTAAAAGAACTTACTTTAAAGCAAAAAAAATAAATTTTTTACGGATGACGCTGTTCTATCAATTTTAAAATGGAATAATTATCCTTACCCGCATTATTAACTTTCCCGAAAATTCCCGATAAATCGGGACAGGCAGGGGCAAGCTGGGAAACCATATTTAATCTGTAACTTATTTTTACGTAACTGTTAGTTAATTTGTTGATTTCAAGCGTTTTAATGCTTACAAATAGAATTATTTGATGTCATATTTGACATTTCAAACTCTTTATTTTACATTAAACCAAATAAAAATTACACAAAAGAATTTTCGTTATTCTGGTCAGGTATAAAAATAGGAGAACAAACAGACAAAGGTTTCAAAATTGCAGGTATTTTAGAAAATTCATCAGCTGATAAAAACGAGTTGTGTGTTGGTGATGTTATACAAAAAATTGAGAATAAACCTGTTTTAGAACTTGGATATTTTGAAGTAAAAAATAAAATGCAAATCGAAGGAACTTACATTTTTGAAATTAACAGAAAAGACAGTATTTTTACAAAAGAAATTGAGGTTTTTGATATTATGAGTTTGTTATAATTTTCATTCGTCAAAAAGTTCTTTGAAAAAACATTTAAATTTTTTTGTTTTGCAGAAAATTTATTATAGTGATTTGTAAACACCCAAACAATATTATTAAACTTTACTCTGAAACACGCATTCACGTAGAGAGAGAGTAATTTTATTGTAAAAATCAACCCAAGGTGTTTAACTACCAAATTTATTTTCAAAATAGGCAAAAACAAATTCGACCGGTAAAGCCTGTTCCGAATTTAGGTTTTCGTTTATGATTGTATCTTAAATGGCAATGCTTACATTTTTCGGGACAGGAGTGATTATTTGAAGCATATTTTTAAAAAAAATTATTAAAAATTTCTTAAAAATTTAATAAAATGGAAAAAATAATTTCGAAAATTGTAACAATAAATCTTTTTTTATTACTTTTATTGAGTTCTTGCGAAAAAGAGGCAATAGAAACAAATTCAAAAAACAATAATTTGGATATAAATAAAATGGAAATAGTTTCAGATAATTATGAATTGGCAGGTTCTACAGGTTCTCTATATTTGTATCATCTTGATAATGGTAGTGTTCAAAAAATATTTATATCAAAAGAAAAGATAGCAGTAGAATGGGAACATACAGTTTATACCGATGGAAATAGCGTAACCTGTAATGGTCCTGCTAGTAATTGCAAAATATATACCGATGGTGATGGAGTTTGCATTAGGATTAAACCTGAAATAATAAAATAAATTCAATAGACAGAGTTTTTTTCAAAACTCTGTCTATAAAATTTTATATAAAATGAAAAAAAATATCATAATTAAATTTGTAATTGCAATATTTATATTTTCTTGCAATACAAATAAAAGTTACAAAATTATAACTTTTGAACATATAAAAGATATTGAACTGCCAATAGAGGACACATTATTCAATGTTGTTTATGATTATCAGTATTTAAAGAATGAGTCAGGAGAATATTTAATTGTTTATTTAAATAACAAAGAAATCATTTTTTATGATATAAAAACATTGAAAATAGTTAAAAAAATTTCACTAGGACAAAATCCTCTTTTAACTTTTGAATATATAAATGATGATTCTATTTTTTTATTTTACAACCCTGCATATAATAGATTTTATATGCATGACAGTAGTCTGTTACTGATAAATATAAAAGGCGATACTATTGAAAACTACTCATGGAAAGGAACACCTGTGTGGTCGTGGGAAAATCCACATTATGAAAAATCAGAAGTAGCTTATTCAAATTTACTTTTTCAAAAGCTTCCATATTTTGATAATAAAATATTTATAAATTTTGATATTTATCAAAAGGATTACTTTTTCGATTCAACATATTTATTTAACAAATTACCATTAGTTGGGTATTTTAATTTAAAATCTAATAATTTTCAATCATTAGATTTTTATAAATATCCAAATTTAGACCAAACAATTGAATATCCGTATGATTTTTCGAGAATTTATCTTTCAAAGTCAAAAAACAATGAATTATTAATATTATTTTCATACACCCCTGAATTTTATATTTACAAAAATACAACTAAAAATTTTGAAAAAAACAATT
This sequence comes from Acetofilamentum sp., assembly GCA_020722645.1. Lineage (GTDB taxonomy): Bacteria > Bacteroidota > Bacteroidia > Bacteroidales > JAFGUD01 > JAFGUD01. The sequence continues at coordinate 10,136 of DYKL01000085.1, forward strand.
TAGAGTCAAAACTAATTGATTCAATCAAAATTATTTCTAATAAATCAACTGATAACAATAAATATTCATATATGGTATATGATAATGAAAATAATTACTATTATCGTTTTATATTACTATCCCAAGAAGAATTTGGCAAAAATCAATATTTAGCAGTAGTTGGAGATAGTGATTTTAAATATGTTGCAGAAGGTTTATTTCCAACAAATAATTCACCTAAATTTGTAAATTTCGATAATAACATTCTGACAGTTAATTATGATAAAACATACAATAATCCAGGCAAAATTGTATTTTCAGTTTACAAACTTAAATTCTCTGATATAAACGAAAACCAATTTAATGAATATCTGCCAAAAATAAAGGACTCAATAAGTCTTTGTAAACTTAATTATGAAAAAAAAGTAGCAGATAGAAAAATTGAAAATTTCATTGAATCAACTAAATTTTTTAACGATTCAAATTATTTGCTGATAATATTACCAATGAATAGTTGTTCTTCGTGCCTAAATATTGCGTTAAACTTCATTCAGATGAATTCTAAACTTATATTTGAAAATAATTGCAAAGTTTTATTTTCCGGGAATAACTCAACCCATATCAAGCAACTTATAAAAAAACACAATCTTGTTATTTTTGAAAAAAATATTGAAATAGATTCAGCAGAAATATATTATACTTACAATCAATTTGATATAATAAATCCTCGAATATTAATCATAGAAAATAAAAAAATAATTTTTGATACAGTATATTTACCCGATAACATGAATAATTTTCAAATTTTAATAAAAAACTATGTTGAATCAAAGTATTAGATTATAAACCCAAAAATTATTCATAAATGGAGTAGAAAGCCCGCCTTGTAAGTGTCTCAAAAGCTTGCTCCAAAGGTTGCTAAACTAAAAGTTTAACGATTGAAAAATATAATTTTAACGGAACTTACTTTTAAAAAGCGTGGATTTACAGGGCTTTGCTGCTGA
>DYKL01000558.1 GCA_020722645.1 Acetofilamentum sp.
CTGAAAATTTATTTAAAAATTTTTGTTAAAAAATTTGGAATTTTACATAGTACATATTAACTATGCACTATTAACAGTTTTTTTACTCGACTTTTGTAACTTTAAGCATATTTGTTTTATGAGTTACTTTAAGAGGTGTACTTGCAACGTGAATGACATAATCACCGATGTTGATGCAGCCTTTTTCTTTCAAAATTTTAATTGTTTCATCAATAGCTTCGTTAATTTCATTGAAGTTATCAAACAAAAAAGCTCTAACGCCCCATAAAAGCGACAAAACGCTTAACAATGATTTATGTCTTGTAAATGCGAAAATTTCGGCTTTTGGTCTGTAACCGGAGATTGTAAAAGCTGTATTTCCGTGTTCGGTGAAAGTAATAATAGCTTTTGCATTTATTTTTTCAGCCATTCTTGAAGCGCTGTAACAAACAGAATCTCTGATAAAGCGGTCGCTGGTATTTTCGGGCGGAACCCCGCGGTTATATTTATATCTGTGTTTTTCGGTATGCTGAATAATTCTGTGCATACTTTTGATTGTCAAGACCGGATATTGTCCAAGAGATGTCTCACCGCTCAGCATAAGAGTATCAGCACCATCTAAAACTGCGTTTGCAACGTCATTAGCTTCGGCTCTTGTAGGACGGAAATTTTTAATCATACTTTCCATCATTTGCGTTGCTATAATTACTGGTTTTGAATAAAAAAGACACTTTTCTACGATTGCTTTCTGTAATAATGGAACAGTTGCAAAATCCATTTCTACACCTAAATCGCCACGTGCAACCATAATTGCATTTGCTTCCTGAATTATATCGTCAATATTATCAATTGCCTGCGGTTTTTCGATTTTTGCTATTACGTTGATTTTCTTTTTTTTGCGTTTTATAAGCTGTTTTAGCTCAACTACATCACTTACGTTTCTGACAAACGACAAAGCAAGCCAATCAACATCATTTTCAATAGCAAAATTGGCATCTTCAATGTCTTTATCGGTCATACTTGGCAATGATAATTCTGTCTGCGGCAGATTCACTCCTTTTCTTGAAGAGACAACGCCTCCGTATATTACTTTTGCTTTAACGGTATCAACTTTATTAGTTTCAGTAACCAAAAGTTTAATATTTCCGTCGTCAATCAAAATATCTTCGCCTATTTCAACATCAACTGCGAAATCGTCATAATCCACAAAAAATCGTTCATTTGTATTTTTAGTAGGATAAGTAACAAATTCAATGATATCATCTCTTTTAATTGTAGCGTTTCCTTGTTCAAATTCACCGATTCTGATTTTTGGTCCTTGTAAATCCACCAAAATTGCAATATTTGTGTCTAATTCGTTATTTAATTCACGGATATATTGAATTGTCTGAAGATGAGTCTGGTGATTTGCGTGAGAAAAATTTAACCGGCAAACATCAACACCCGCAATAATCATATCTCTTAAAACTTCTTTTGATGCAGACGCAGGTCCGATAGTTGCAATTATTTTTGTTTTAGAATGTACAATTTCCATATTTAAACTTTTTGGGTATAATTAAATACTATGTTATTGAAAATCAGATGCTAATACTTTATTGCCCCTTACAGGGCAGGCTTTCAACTTTATAAACTTCCTTAAATCCGCAAGTTTTTTCGTAAGTGGTTGCAGGTGAAAACACCTGCAA
>DYKL01000559.1 GCA_020722645.1 Acetofilamentum sp.
AATTGGTGCAGGTTCCGTAGTTACAAAATCTATACCTGAGTATTCAATTGCAGTGGGTAATCCGGCCAAGGTTATAAAAAGGAGGATTAAAGGTTGAATATTTTATATATTGCAGATTCATCAAGTTGGCATAATGCCAAATGGACTGAATTTTTTGCTGAAAGAGGTCATAACGTTGTATTGTTTTCAGACTACAAGCCATATTATAAAAAAATGTATTTTCATCCAAGTATAAAGATTTTTGAATCTGCACCTTTTATGGAAACAAAAAATAGGCATTTTAATAAGCTTAATAGTATTGTGAAGTATAAACACCAGATTGAAAAGATTATTAAAGAAGAAAAAATAGAAATTATCCATTGTGTTGCTTTATATTATGGTTTTTTATCGACATTTATAAATAAAAAAATACCAGTTATTTATACTACTCAAGGAAGTGAAATACTTATAAGAGCACAAAATAATTTCTTCTATAAATATATGGCAAAACGTACATTTAAAAATGTCGACATCGTTACTAATGATTCAAAAACTATTCAAGAAGCAGGTTTTAGATTGGGTGCGAAGAAAGAAGAAAATTATATTATTCAAAATGGAGTAGACCTAAAGATATTCAATACTAGTGTAGAAAATATTAAAACTAAGCTTAATGTTCACGAAGATGAACTATTACTTTATAGTCCAAGGGGGTTTACCCCTTTGTATAATATTATTGACATCATTGAAGCGTTAAACCTTTTAAGGAATGAAAATGTTAAATTTAAGTGTATGTTTGCTTTCGCTTTTGGTGAGGAATATTTAGAAAAATACAAAGCACTTATCTCAAAATATAAATTAGAGGATTATATTATTTGGAATGGATATTTAGAGCATAATGAAATGGCAAAGTATTATTTTGCTGCTGACATAACACTTTCTGTACCTAGTTCAGACAGCTCACCTAAAAGTGTATATGAATCCATGGCATGTGGAACACCTGTGATAGTTTCAGATTTGGCTTGGACTAACGAAAATCTAAAAGATAAAGTTCATATTTTAAAAGTTCCTGTGAATAACCCTGAGATGATAAAAACTGCGATTCTGAATCTATATAAAGACAAAAAATTAAAGACAGAACTATCAAACAACGGATTAAAAATTGTAAAAGAGGTTTTTGACTATGAAATGAATATGTCAAAAATGGAGTCTATTATGATACAAGCAATAAATGAAAGTCATAAATGAAATTACAGTTAATTTTTACATTGGACTATGAAATATTTGGTGACGGAAGCGGTAGTATAAATCGAGAACAAATTATACCAACAAACCAGCTTTTAGATATATTTGACCAATATGGAGCCAAATTAACACTATTTTTTGAATATGGGCAATTCCTAGGATATAAAAAATTTGCAGCTGATCATAATAGTTTCGAGCAAGATAATATAGCGATAAAAGAACAATTAATTGATGCTGTAAGAAGGGGGCACGATGTACAGTTTCATTATCATCCTACTTGGCATAATGCTGTGTATGAAATTGATGAAATAAAACTGGATACAAAACTTTTTGATATATCTGATTTAGAAGAAAGTCAAATTGAAGAGATTTTGAGTTCAGGAAAAGAATTTTTAGAAACTCTTTTAAAGTCTTTTGACGAATCTTATGAATGCAA
>DYKL01000086.1 GCA_020722645.1 Acetofilamentum sp.
CCTTAAATCCGTAAGTCTATACTTATATATCTGAAATTCAGCCAGGTGAAAACACCTGACTGGTGCAAACTACATGTTGCAGGTGTTTTCACCTGCAACCACTTACGAAAAGACTTGCGGATTTAAGGTAATAATTTTTAGGTTTCATACATATAGTTTCAGAAGGCTCACACATGATGACTCTGACACGTGGAGAAGAAATTAATGATATAATATGTGATATTTTTAAAAAATAATTTGACTTAATAACTAAAATATTATGAAACCTATCTTATACATTGATATGGACGGAGTTCTTGTAGATTTCGAGAGTGCTTTCCCGAAGTTGGATAAAATCACCATGCTTAAATATACAGGCAGATTTGATGAAATCCCAAATATATTTTCTTTGATGGAGCCGAAAAAAGATGCTATAGAATCGGTAAATTTCCTAATCAAAAAATTTGATACTTATATCCTATCAACAGCTCCGTGGGAAAATCCTTCTGCTTGGTCTGATAAATTAGAGTGGATTAAAAAATATTTCGGCAAAATTTTTTATAAAAGACTTATTCTGTCTCATAATAAGCACCTTAATTCTGGTGATTTTCTGATTGATGACAGCAAAAAAAACGGTGCTGAAAAATTTTCAGGTGAACATATTTTGTTGGGTTCAAAAAAATTCCCCGACTGGAAATCTGTTTTGGATTATCTGCTTTAAATTTTTAATTTTTCATAAATTTGTCAATGTCTCTTCGGTCTTTTTTTGTTGGTCTTCCGGGTTTATCTCTCTGAATTTGAGATTTTTGAAATTCAAGATGTAGTTTTAATTTAAACAAATCTTCTTCTGTGGTAGTTTCAGTGATGTAATTTTCGACTAATTTAGCACCAATCCTTTTTTCTAATAATGCTAAAACTTTATAATTTCTGAATATTACCATATTTTTGACTGAAATTTCGTCTCCTATAACAATTCCTCTTGATTGTTTTGCAGGCATATTATTAACCAAAACAGAACCCTTTGTGCAGGCAGCAGCAGCTTCTGTCCTTGTTTTGAAGAGCCTTACAGCCCATAAAAACTTATCTAATCTTACTTTTTCTGTCATTTTTTATTAAAATAATTCATTGTTTTTTCAATACCGATAGTAACAAACGAATTAATGGTATCTATAACAGTTTTTTTTGTATCTTCTATTATTTTTAATTCTTCATCTGTCCATTCGCCTAAAACATAATCAACTTGTTCTCCCTGCGAAAATTCTTTACCTATACCATATCTGAGACGATTAAATTCATTATGTCCCAGCAAATCAATTATACTTTTCAGACCGTTATGTCCTCCATCATTTCCTTTTGTTCGGATTCTGATTTTACCCATTGGCAGATTTATATCGTCTGTCAGAATCAAAAGATTTTCAATTGATATATTTTCGTTTTGTAACCAATATCTGACTGATTTTCCGCTTAGATTCATAAATGTAGAAGGTTTCAGCAAAATCAATTGCCTACCTTTTACTTTTGCATGTGCAATGTCTCCGTATCTTTGGGTTTCAAAAAAAATATTGGACGCCTGTGCGAATGCGTCCAATAATCTGAATCCTATATTATGACGTGTATTGGAATAATCTTTGCCGATGTTTCCCAATCCAACAATCAAATATTTCATTTTTTATACAATTATTTATTTTCTTCTTTTGTTTCTTCAATCTTTTCTCCTTCTACTACTCCTTCTCCTTCTGCTTCTTTAGATTCGCTCATTGCAGCACGTGTCAATTTAACAGAGGCAATAACATCACTTGTGGGTTCTAATATTTCGATGTTTTCGAGTTTTATGTCGCTTACTTTGATGGATTTCCCTAATTCTAAATCAGTTACATCTATTTCAAGTTCATCGGGTATGAATTGCATCAAAGCTTTTAGCTTTAAGTATCGTTTCATTTTATATAAGTTACCACCTGATTGAACGCCTTTTGCAAAACCATGAAGTTTTACAGGTACAAATATTTTGACTGGTTTGTCTTCATTAATTTTGATTAAATCAATGTGTAAAATTTTGTCGGTTACAGGGTGAAATTGTGTTTCTTTTTTTATACATTTATATACTTGTCCGTCAATATCTAAGTCTATAAAATATACTTTGTTTGTATAAATTAAATTTCTTAATTCTTTTTCAGAAATGAAAAAATTTATGTTTTCGTGGTCTTGACCATATAAAACACCGGGTATTTGACCTACTTTTCTGAATTTTTTGTTGCTTTTTTTACTGATTTCAGTTCTTTTTGTAGCTTTAAGTGAAATATTTTTCATATATTAAAATTTTATGTGTTACTCAAAATCAATGCATCAGCAATGATTTCCCATCACACGTTAAACAAAAATTGCGTGCAAAGATATTACTTTTTTTAAAACAATGATAATTTTTAAAAACTTATTTTGTCATATCCTGCAACTTCTGCATTTCTGTCAATTTTTTTGACAAGTCCTTGCAATACCTTTCCGGGACCGAGTTCTGTAAATAATTTTGCTCCACCGGAAATCATATTCAAAACTGATTGAGTCCACATAACGGGAGCTGTAAGTTGAGCAATCAGGTTTTGTTTTATCTCTGTCGGACTAACGCTCTGTTTAGCAGTTGCATTTTGATATATCGGGCAAATTGGTTCATTAAAGTTTGTTTCATTTATCGCTTTTTCTAATTCTTCCTGTGCAGGTTTCATAAATGGTGAATGGAATGCTCCTGAAACTTGTAATTTTAAAGCTCTTTTGGCTCCCAGTTCTTGAAATTTTGCAATTGCAATGTCAATTCCTTTTTCCGAGCCTGAAATTACTATTTGTCCGGGACTATTGAAATTTGCAGCAACCAAAATTTCTTGTTTGTTTATTTCTTCGCAAGTTTTGACAACAAGCTCATCATCAAGATTTAATATTGCTGCCATTGTAGAAGGTGCTAAATCACAGGCTTTTTGCATTGCCATTGCTCTTTTGGAAACCAATTTTAAACCATCTTCAAAACTTAATGTTTTGTTAGATACCAATGCTGAAAATTCACCAAGTGAATGACCTGCTACCATATCAGGTTTAAAATTTTCTCCAAGATATTCTGCCAAAATAACAGAATGTAAAAAAATTGCAGGCTGCGTAACTTTTGTCTGTTTTAAATCTTCATCTGTTCCGTTAAACATTAGATCTGTAATTCTGAAACCTAATATTTCATTTGCTTTTTCAAATAAATTTTTTGCTTTTTCTGAATTATCGTATAATTCTTTGCCCATTCCAACGTATTGAGCACCCTGTCCCGGGAAAATATAAGCGTTCATAGAATTTTTTTTTTAATTAAGTCTGCAAAGATATTTAATATGGAATATTTAACAATAATAATTCGTTAATTTTTCAATTAAACAATTTGCAAATTATTGATTTTCAGCTATTTGCTAATTTAACATACACAAGCATAAATCACTGAATATTTAAAATTAGGACAAAAAATACCGAACTATTGTAACAATAAAAAAGAGCTGAATTTTTCAGCTCTTTTGAGTCGTAAATTTGACAAATTACTATTTGAGGTTCATAAAGTTTATAAAGTCTGCCCTGTATGGGGCTTTTATTGATAATCAATTGCTAATGCTTTATATACTTACACTTTATGAACTTTATAAACTGACTCTAATTACCACCTGATTGACCTTTGCCTTTTGATGTTGAGGTTTCGTCATTTTTTGTTTCGTCATCTTCATCTACCTGACTGCTGCTTTCTTGCATAGCTTGCCAGAATGCCTCACATGATGGTGTTACAGCAAATATAAAAAAGACAAAAAATAATGCAAGAAGTTTTAATTTTGATTTTTTCATTATAGTATTGTTTTATCTGTTATACATTTTTTTTGTTCCGGAAGTATTTTCCATATATTGATATATCCTTTTTTGTAATTCACCTGTTTGCATATCATATCTTAATTTTTTGCCTATTTCGTCAGTTGTATATGCATTTAAGTTATTTGATGTTCTAACTGTTTGCATATCAGCATCTTGTCCTTTAACTGGAATACCGGTTTTAAAAGCTAAACTTTTAGCTGGTGCGTTTTGGATAACACCATTTTCAATATATAACGGATATCCATCTGCATCTGTAAAGTATGAATAATTATTGTCTTCATCATATTCTGCATAATTATCAAAAGCATCTGCAATAATTACAAGATAATAATATCCGGTAACATCATCAGGCATTTTATATCCCCATTGGAATGGATCGTCCCCGCTGAAAACAGCGTCGGAAACACTTTGACCTGATACTACATTAACGTTATTCCACCAGTAACCCTGTGCAGGTATATTATCAGTAATTGCAGGGTCGTCTATTGGTCCGTTATTATTATTTGGGTCACTGTAATCATCACTATAATAATCAAAAAGTATAATCTGATATTCATTTGCATCATAAGCATTGTACAAAACATAACAAATTGTCCAGTCATCTTCGGCATATAATGTTGTTTCGCCTGCATTGTAAACATTGTAATAAGCAACTCTCCATGTTTGGTCATATTCGTTAGGGTCATCAATATCATTTAGTTCCCAAGCCATTACATCATATCCGGAAGTCGGGTCATCAACTTCGTTATCTCCATCTTCGTCAGGGTCTTCAACTATGTCAGAAGCCACAAAGGCACAGAAGCAAAACTCATCTTGATTGCAGAAAAAGTCCTGATCAACCCATATTCCGCCGTTGTCTCCCCAATTTTCGCCCCATGAGTTTACAACTCTGAAAGCACCGTTTGTGCCCATATTGTCATCATAGCCACTTAAAATCATTGCGTGATAGGCATGTTGTCCAGAATAACCGTAACTTTGATAGTCTAAAACGCCGCTTGTATAATCAAAAAATTCATCGCCGAGTTTTGCACCGAAAACAACAGGACGACCTTGTGCAAGATAATCTTTAATAGTGTTTTTATCAATATCTATTTCACGATAGTTGGCAATTTTGTGATTTCCGGCATCATTTGTCCAAGAACTTTCCGGACTATTAGAACAGTCTCCTAAATCTTCGTAGGGAACTGTGTATAAAGTTGCGATTCCTCTTGACATAATAACATCATAAGCAGGAGCAAAATTAGTTCCGTTACAATCAGCCCCTTTGTATGAATTATCAATAGCCCAGAAAAGGTCTTTTGGGCTGAAAAGTTTGCTGTTGTCAAAAGATGTGTAACCATAAGCTTTTGCTTCCAAATAACTTTTATGGTTATATCCGACAGCCCACGCTACGCATGTTCCATATTGACCTTGGTCGCCAATTGGCGGAAAGTATGCTGATAAGTCAACAGATGATGGTAGTTCACCAGAACCAAACTGGGTACCTAAATTTATGTCATCTGGTATTGATTCTGTGTCTTCATCTTCCATTAACCAACCCATTGCTACATCAATTTCGTCGTCTGTAAACCAATTACATGATTGAAAGACTAACGAAAAACTTAGAATAATTGCAAAAATTAAATTGATTTTTTTCATTTTTTTCATTTTTTAGTTTATAAATAAAATTAGATATTATTTAAACGAAAAAAAAACTTAAAATGTTTTTATTAATGTGATTTTTAGTTTAGCTGTTTAGAGTTTAAACTTTTAAAAAAAAAGCGGCAAATAAAGTGCCGCTTTTTAGAATTTGTTAAAATTTTATTCTTCTTCAGGAAGTTGGTCAAAGAAATAAACCATAATTCTTGTGCATTTTGTGTCTTGTTCATAGTAATAATCAAGAACTATTTCTATTGAAAAATCTTCAGCATCGTAAATGTAAGAATCATAAGAATCTTTTTTTTCGTAATAATAATTTTTTCCCATAACTTTTTCTGCATAAGTAATGTCTTCACCTAAAAGAGAACCTTGACATTTTTCAATTCCAAATAATTCAAGTGCTGTTTCGATGTCTTTGTACATATTATCTATTGAAAGAATTTCAACATAAACAGTCCAAATTTTGCCGTCTATATTGCTTGCTTCAACAGTTAACGGATAATTTGTGTTTGTGAAGTAATAAGCCCAATAGCTATCTTCACTAACATCTGATTTTTTATCAGGTTCTCCGTAGATTTCAATTACATCATCAATTGTTTGACCTGAACTGATTCCGCAGAATGTCCTGAAATCTTCTACTTTTAAAGTACAAGGTTTATCCTTTTCAACAACTTGTTCTTCATCGTCTTTATCATCTTCTTTATCTGTTTTTTCTGTTTCTTTACAAGCGAAAGTAAATGATAAAAGACCAATCAAAAATAAATACATTAACTTTTTCATAAATAAATATTTTAAAATTATTTTTGACGAAAATAAAATTTAAAATTTAAAAATAAAAATATTTTTGATAAAATTCTTTTTTTTTAAATTATGCATCCTTATTTTGAACCACTTATAAAAAAATTTGAAGACAATTCAAATTCTGAAAAATCATTTTTTGCAGAAAAATATATGAGAAACAAGTTCAGGTTTTATGGACTAACGAGTTCGGTTAGAAGAAATTTAATGGAATCATTTATTAAAGAATATGGTTTACCTCATGAAAATGATATTGATTTAATTATCCGAGACGCTTGGGATTTTGAGTATAGAGATTTGCAATATTCGACAATGGAAATTTTTTATAAAATCCAGAAAAAAAGCGTTAAAAATTATTTATATTTGATTGAATTTATGATTTGTAACAAATCTTGGTGGGATGCTACTGATTTCATCGCTCCGAAAATTGTTGCAGATTATTTTGATAAGTTTCCACAAAACAGAAATTTTTTAATTGATAAGTGGATAAAATCTGAAAATATCTGGTTACAAAGGACTTGTATTATATTTCAACTGAATAAAAAACAAAAAACAGATGTAGAAATATTAAAATATGTCATTGAGAAATTAATTGACAAACAAGAATTTTTTATACAAAAAGCGATAGGCTGGTCATTAAGACAGTACGCAAGAACAAATCCCGAATTTGTAAAAAAATTTGTGAATAATCATAAACTTAGCAATTTGGCTGAAAAAGGAGCGATGAAGAGATTATGAAAAATTTTAATGTAAAATACCATTTACTGAAATAACGGATTTTGCTAAAAAAATATATTTTTGCAGAAAATTATTCAAAAAAAGAATTTAAGAGATGATACAAAGAAAACAAACTTTATTTCTATTAGCTGCAACTGCTTTAATTGCTTTTGTTTTGTTTATTCCTTTTATTGAAACAGAAAATTTGTTGTTTGACAGTTTCAAAATCGAGTATTTGAATGTTGAACAAACAAAAACTGTAAATGCTTATCCAATTGCAATTTATGTTATTATTACAGCTGTTTTGCATTTTTTTACTATTTTCAGATATAAAAGACGTCCGAAACAGATGAGATTTACCGTTTTCTGCCTGCTTTTGGCTGTAGGTTTTTACGGATTACTTGCATTTTTTCATTTTAGCGTAGCAAAAGAATTTGCATTTGATTTCAAAATGTACAATTACAGTCTTGTTACGCCATTAATTGCGGCGGTTTTCGATTTTATGGCATTTAAAGGAATTCAAAAGGACGAATTATTAGTAAGAGCAGCAGATAGACTTAGATAAATCAGTGTTGCTAAATTGTTTCATTTGTTTCGTACCTCGCAATGACGTTGTTGAATTGTAACATTTGCTTCATTGTTTCATTGTTTCATTGTTAATAAATAGATAATTCGATAAACTTGATAACTCGACAAACTGTACAGACGTTGCATGCAACGTCTGTACAAACTCAATAACTTTACAAACTTTAAGAACTTTTAACTAAAATATGATATTTCCACGCAAAATAAAAGGTTTCAGGGATATAGACAACAACCTGAACAGTTTACGCTGGCTGATTATTGAAAAAGCCGGTGAAGTTTACAAAAAATACGGATTTGAACATTGGGATACACCTGTTTTGGAATATGCCGAAACCCTTGGAAAATATCTGCCTGATGCTGACGAAGTTGCAGAAGGAGTTTACAGTTTCAAAAACCCTGAAATTGAGCCGCAATACAACGAAAAAGGTGCAGAATTAAGAGATAAGTCAAATAATGTAATAATGACAAATCACCATTTGACTTTAAGATACGATTTAACAGCACCTTTGTCAAGGCTTTACAGCGAATTGATTTGGCAAAAATTTTTACACAATCAGGTTCAGGAAGGTAAAGCTGATTTACTCAGACGTTATCAGTTTGGTCCGGTTTATAGATTTGAAGCAAAATTAGACCCGGGCAGGTTCAGAGAATTCTGGCAAATTGATTTTGATACTGTCGGTTCTGACAGCGTTGCGGCAGATGCCGAAAATTGTATGATTTTATCTGATGCACTCGAAAATATCGGGTTGCAAAAGGGCGAATATATTGTAAAAATTAACAATCGAAAAATTGTTAAAGGCTTTCTCGAAAATATCGGTATAAAAAACGAAGAAGAAACTGATGTTATGCGAATTATTGACAAATTAGATAAAATTGGCATCAAAAACCTTACAGCAGAACTTTCAAAAGGCAGAAAAGACGATAAATCGGGTGCTTTTATAGCAGGTTTGGGTTTAGAATCAAAAAAAACAGCTCAAATTCAAAATTTTTTAGAAAGTTTCGATATAAATCAATCAAGAAAAAATATTCTGAAAAGTCTGTCTGACTTAGAAATAAAGAATGAAATTTTTCAGGAAGGCTTGAAAGAACTTGTTGAGATAGATCAAATTTTATCAAAAACCGGCTTTGACGAAAGTCGTGTAGTTATTGACCCGTCAATGATTCGGGGAATGGGATATTATACAGGTCCTGTTTTTGAAGTCGAATATCTCGGGACGTACACAGACAGTAAAGGTCAAAAAAGAAAAGTCGGTTCAATATGCGGCGGTGGTCGTTATGACGGTCTTGTTGAAAATCTAATCGGATTGAAAGTACCGGCAACCGGTGCGTCAATCGGGGTGGACAGGTTAGCTGAAATTTTGACACTCACCGGCAAAGTGCCTCAAATTAAAGACGGTTCGGTCTTAATTTTAAATTTTAATGATGCTTTTATGCCTGATTATCAAAAAATTGCAAATAAATTACGAAATGCAGGTATAGAAACTGAAATTTATTACGGTGCTAAAAAAAATCTGAAACATCAATTGTCTTATGCAGACAAAAAAAACTGTCCGATAGCAATAATTATAGGTGAAGATGAAATAAATAAAGGTGCTGCAACTGTCAAAAATCTGAAATTAGGAAAAAATCTTGCAAAAGAACTCACTGACAAAAAAGAGTGGACTGATAAAGTTCAGGTTGAAGTTAAAATTACAGATATTGCAAAAGAAATTAAGAAAATGTTGAAAAGTTCATAAAGTTGAAAGTGCATTGTTTCATTGTTGCATTGCTTCATTGTTTCATTGTTAATAACTTGATAATTCGATAAACTCAATTAACTTTACAAACTTTAAGAACTTTTAGACCCTTTCAGGGCAAGCTTTACAAACTTTAAGAACTTTAAGAACTCATTTATCAGTAAATAATATTTACAACGCCATTTATTTTGTCTTTAAAACCGCTTGAAGCAGTGTACTCTATATAATAAATATACGTTCCTTTTGGCATCAATTCGCCATTTTTATTGTAACCGTCCCATGATATATTTATATTGTCTGATTCAAACAATAATAGACCTGTTTCTTCAAATATCGTTATCTTATAATTTTCTATAAATAAGCCTTTTACAAGAAAATGATTGTTTTGATTTGAGTTGCTTAAAGGATTAAATGCGTTCGGTATTGCTAAAATGCATGTAATTGGAACACAAACGATGTTTGAGTTGGAAGTTAGTGTATCTGAAATGCTTTGATTTGCAACTGCTTTTATTTTAAAACAAATTTCTACCGGATTTTCATTTCCAATATCGCCAAAAACATCGTAATAATCAATATTACAAGTAAAAGTGTTGTAATTTACTTCTGATATTTTTGTGAAATCAGTGCCATAACTTGCATATATTTCATAATAAGCAACTTCTTGATTTGAAATTGTAATACCATTCCATTCCAGAATATAATATCTGTCTTTTGATTGAACATTTAATACTATGTTTTCTACTATGTTTGATTGTGATATTTTTTTATCACACATATCAATGGCATTAATTAAGTAAGTGTTTTGTATGTTCGTAGAAGTGTTATCAATAAAATTATTAACTAAATTATCAGCGTCATAGCTAAAAATTATAGTATTGTTCCGTAAAATATCATAATTTTTTAAGCCTTGACTGTAAGGAGAATAAAAATTTAACCTGATTTTATCATTGTCTTCAACATCAGCATTATAAATTATCAGATTTTCAGGTGGTTTGGGTATAAAAGTGTAAAAAGAATCAATATTTGATACAGAAGTGTCAATTTGACAATTATTTTGAATGTCTAAAACAGCATTAATTCTGAAATAATATATAGTTTCTGTCATCAAATCATTCATTGAAAAAATTGTTTGAGATGACGATGTTTCTGTTATTTTTTCAAATTCTGAATCGCCTGTTTTATAATAAATTTCGTATTTTATAACGTTTCTGTTTTCGTACTGATTCCAATTCAAATTTGCAGTTTTTGAGCAAATATCCCATTCTGCGTTTAAAAAAATTGTACTTTGTAATGGTGTCATATTGCTTAAAAAAATTGTATCGTTAAATTCTTTAAATGCACTGACCGAATATTCTTCTTTTCTGAAATATGGTCTCGAAATAGTCGAATAATCTAATGAAGTATCAATATAATTTCTCAAATAAGGGTCATAAACAACCTCGATATTGTTTAATGTTCCGTTTACAACTCCATTTCCATCATAGATAATTCTTTTTATCATAAAACCGTCAATGTTTTCCGAGTCATCATAATTCCATTTTAATGTAACTAAACTATCGCTATTGACAGAAACAAGACATAATTCAGGTGTTTGAGGAGTTTGAGATAAAAGTAAATTGTTTAAACCCAAAAGTAATAAACTTATTAATAAATTTTTTTTCATATAATCTGATAATGTGATAATTAGCTAATTTTCTAATGTGATAATTAGCCAATTAG
>DYKL01000087.1 GCA_020722645.1 Acetofilamentum sp.
GTTTCATCAAACAATTTTTCGGTAAATTTTATTGTAATGATTTAATATTATGATTGTTAAAAATATATATTTTTGAATTTAACCAATAATTTGCTCCCTTCGTTTTTACTCAGGGTGACGCTGATTAAAAATTAAAGAAATATTGTAAAAATTTTGTCATTTTTTTAAAATTTAGGTATTTACAATCATCTTTGAGTCTAGTCTGAAAAAGCCTGCCCTGAAAGGGTCCTATAAGCCAAAACATAAATAGCTGATTATCAATAGTATAATAATTTTCCAAAATTAACATAATTATTTGATAATCACCGTAAAGACGTTGCATGCAAAGTCTCTAAAATACCATTACCCCGATTTATTCCCGATAAATCGGGACAGGCAGGGGCAAGTTAGGGCAGGCATTCAATCCCGATTAATCGGGACAGGCATTTATTAACTTTATAGACTAAACTCATCTTTTAATTCAAATTTTATATTTAGTAAATTAGAAAATTATTGAGAAAGCATAATTGGAAGTCCGTTTTCTGAATTTCCTATTATTACAATTTTTGCATTTGCTGATTTAGCTAATTCCAAAGTAGCCTGAATACCTTCGTAAGTAAGGACATTGTCAGACATAGAGGCATTAACAATTCTGTTATATTCGGCAATACCTTCTGCCTGAATAATTCTTCGTTCTTTTTCCTTTTGTTCTTTTTCGACTATGTATTCATAAGCAAGAGCTTCCTGTTGTTTTGTCAGTTTATTTTCGATAGCTGCTATCAAATTTTCCGGAATTTTTATTGAACGTATCAAAAGTGCTGTCATAACAATATAATTGTTACCCAGAACTGCTTCTGTTTCCTCAATAATTTTTTGTTCAACTTCGTGCCTGTTAGTAGAATATATCTCTTCGGCATTATATTGTCCCATAATGCGTCTGACTGTTGAACGTATTTCAGGGATTACAAGTTTTTGTATATATTGGTCATTATCTCCAAATTGTTCGTAAATATAGCCTATTTTATCGTACTGCGGATAAAATCTTACTGTAACTTCAACGTGAATAGTCAAACCATTTTCATCAAGAACATCTAGTTCTCCATAAGCAGTATTTGCAGCGTGAAATTCTATAATTTGTTCTTTTACGTCATAAGTAAAAATTTTGTTCCATGGAGCGATGAGGTGAACACCCTCACTTAGAATGTGATCTTTATCCAAACCCGAAGTCCAAGGTCTGAAAATAACTCCTTTTTCACCCGGTTGTAAGGTAACAATCGTTGAAAAACTTAAAAACAGAATAAATACACCTAAAATTACTAATAATGTAATAAAAATTTTCCCTTTTCTTTTCATTTTTATATTTTTTATGGTTAATTTTTTTTTCAAAAATAGTTTAATTTTCTATTTTTGAGAAAAAACTCACAGATTTTTTGACAAAAACACCATTAAAATTAATAAAAACTTTCAAATATCACATTCATCTTACTCAATTTCAAAGTGTTAGAAAACATAAATCATTAAAATGCGTTTCTATTAAAAATGTAAGTTTTGGGGTTCAGCTTTGAAGGCGGTTTTTAAAAACCGCCATTTTTTTTATATTTGTCAAAAAAAATGAATAGAAAAATCATTTATAATGGTCTGATAGTCAATGATAATTCAAAAGTAAACGCTTCAGTTATAATTTTTGAAGATAAAATTTTTGACATTAAATCAAATCTAAATCTTGATGAATATACAGATTACGAAGTAATTGATGCAACCGGAATGTATATTTTGCCCGGCATTATTGACACTCACGTTCATTTTCGTGAACCCGGATTAACAAATAAAGCAGATATTTATACTGAAACCAGAGCAGCAGCAGCAGGTGGTGTAACTACATTTTTTGATATGCCCAACACAATTCCTCAAGCAACAGACTTAAATTCGATTGAAGAGAAATTTAAAATTGCTTCTGAAAAATCTTTGATAAATTATTCATTCTATATCGGAGCAACTAACAATAATATCAATGAAATTTTAAAGTTAAACCCAAATGAATACGCCGGAATAAAATTTTTTTACGCCTCCTCTACCGGAAATATGCTTGTGGACAAAGAGAATGTTATTGAAGAAATTTTTGAGAAAGCAAAAGTCCCTGTTGTAATTCATAGCGAAGATAACAGCATTATAAATGAAAATTATAAAAAAATATCACAAAATTTTACTGATATACCAGCCGAACAACACGAATTTATTCGTTCGGCGGAGTCTTGTTTTGTCGCAACCAAAAAACTTGTGGAATTAGCTAAAAAACATAATACAAAAGTGCATTTTTTGCACATTACTACTGCTGATGAAACAGGTCTTTTTGAATCAGGAGATGTAAAAAATAAAACAATTACTGCCGAAGTATCGCCTAATCACATTTATTTTGATTCAAGCCAATACAAAAAACTTGGGATGTTGATAAAATGTAATCCTTCGATAAAAAACAAACTTCATAAAGAAGTGTTGATAAAAGCTCTGATTGAAAACAAAATTGATTCAGTCGCAACAGACCATGCTCCGCATTTGTTGGAAGAAAAAAAAGTTGAATATTCAAAAGCTCCGTCCGGAATGCCTTCTATTCAGCATTCTTTGAACATTATCCTGCAACTAGTTCATTCAAAACAACTTACAATTGAACAAGTTGTTGAAAAAATGTGTCATAATCCTGCTGAAATTTTTAAAATTTCAAAAAGGGGGTTTATACAAAAAGGATATTATGCAGATTTGGTGCTTGTGGACTTGAACAAGACTACTACCGTAAAAAAAGAAGATTTGTTGTACAAATGTAATTGGAGTCCGCTCGAAGGTGAGGCTTTTAATTCAAAAATTATCAAAACTATTGTAAATGGACAAATTGTTTATGATAACGGTAAAATTAACGAAAAAAAATCAGGACAGAGAATAATTTTTAAAAGATAAAAAAGAAATACTGGTTTAAATGATTTTGTCGGTGGGGACACCGACAAAAGCGTGTATTACCGGCATTTCATGTGTCCGCACCTGAAATTTCAATGGTTTTAAACCAAGACCAAAAAGAAATTGGTATAACTATAAGCCGAATTCTGTATCTGACTTGCAGATTTCTATCATTTATCTATGCGACCTACCCTCCGACTCGGGCGAGCAACCCTTTCGTATGACCGGAGCCATACTACGCCGGTTTACATGGTCTTGCAACCCGAAAGATGTACGATAGTATCGTCGCCGGCACTATCCGTAAGCTCTTACCTTACGTTTTCACCCTTACCGAAGACTAGCTCCGGCGGTTGTTTTCTGTTACATTGCTCAAACTTTACAGCCTGCTCTTTTTCAAGAGTTCGGTGCTCTGTGCTGTCCGGACTTTCCTCTGTATAAAAAATATACAGCGATAGAACATTATACCAATTTCTAAATTTTTACAAAATTATATAAAGTTATTTAGATTCACAGAATATTTCATTTCTTTTTTTGTAAAGAATTTTTATCAATTCTACCAAATATGAAATTAATGTGAATTAAGGGTCGGATGTAAAGAATTAACAATTGCAAATTTCAATTGGTATTATTCAATTTTTTTCTTACTTTTGTAATAAACTATAAAAATTAAACTATGAGCAAAGCAATAGAAAAAGACAAAAATTTAATGGTAGAATGGCTTGACCAATATATCAGCGACTATATTTCAACAAAAAACGAAGAAGTCAGCAAATATATTGAAGAATTCCGCAAAAAATATCCTGATGCATCAAAAGTTGAACTTGCAAAAAAAATAAAAAATTCAAAATCATTTCGCAATGGGTTAGTTGGTGCGGCTACAGGTTTAGGCGGCTTGTTAGCTTTACCTGTTACAATTCCTACTGATTTGGTTATTTCGTGGAGAATCCAGATACCATTGATATACACAATAGCCGCTATTTTTGAACAGACAGCAAATTTAGATGAGCTTAAAACTGATATTTACATCATTTTAGCAGGCAGAAATGCTCAGGAAATATTCAAAAATGCCGGTGTTGATTCTCTGAACAATTTAACCAAAACTGCTGTAAAAAAACACATCAAAAGAGAAGTTATGATGAGAATGTGGAGAATTATTCCTCGAAAACTTATAACATCTGCAGGTGAAAAAACAGTTTCGGGTTTTATGAAATTAATTCCTCTGATTGGTGCACCTGTAGGCTTTACTTTTGACTTTGTTGATGCTCAGATAACAGGAAATTTTGCCATTAAATATTTCAAAGGTGATGAAAAATGAAAAAAATTTTCACAATTTTAAAATTATTGCCTAGATCATTATATCTGCTTTTTTTAATAGGACTATTACTAAAATCGTCTCTGGTAAAGCCTCATATTGAACAATTTTATGCAAATATTATTCTGAATTTCGCTTTTTTCTGGTTGTTTACATATTTCGGTATAATTTTTCACGAATTCGGACATTTGTTTTTTGCAAAAATATTCGGTGGTAAACCTAAAAGGATAATTTTAGGATACGCAAACCTTGTAACGACAATGAAAGTAGCAGGCATAAAAATATATGTCAAAAAGAAACTATTGAGAGGTGGTTTAGCTTTTTCTACTTTTTCTGATGATAAAAAATCAAAAATTCAAAAACTTTTTCATCATGCAGGCGGATTTTTAACAAACTTCATACTTGCTTTGATTTTTTATTTAATATTCGGTTATGAAAAACACTTTATGGGACTTGAACAGCTCAAAAGCCTGCCAAATATTTTTATTACTGTTAATTTTCTTCTTGGAGTTGCCAATTTGATTCCTTACAAACTAAAATCGGAAGGTGCTAAACAAGCTAACGATGGATTAAGCTTTTTCAGGGTTTTATTAAACAAAACCGGAAAAGAGGAAAATAGTATTTCTGAAAATGACTTTTTTGAGGCTTTTGAGCTTATGGAGGCAGGAAAGTATACCGAAGCAATAATTATGTACGAAAAATTCATTCAAATTCATCCTGAAAATCCTAATATTTTGTTAAACACAAGTGCTTGTTACATAGGTATGGGACAATTTGACAAATCTTATGAAACATTAAAAAAACTTGAACTAATTGCAGGAGATAACGAAAAGTACGGCTACCGACATTATATCTACACAAATTTAACTTGGTCGGCTTTGATTACTGATGACACAGAAAATGCTTTTAAATATGCTCAAAAAGCTTTCAAAATTGCAAACCAAAATATGAACGTAATGCTTGCTTATGGCAGCGTCTTGGCTTTCACTAAACAATTTGACGAAGCTGTCAAAATTCTTTCAAAATTAGTGGATTTCAACTATGTAAACTTCACTTTACAAGCAAGTATTGTTCTGATTTACTGTTTCGATAGTTTAAATGATGAACAAAACAGAGAAAAACATTTCGATTTTGTTCGAAAAAATATAAATAAATTTTCGATTTTGGATAAATATATTTATCAAAAAGTAACAAATTTAATAAATATTTCTTAAAATGAAAGGTTACGTTCATATTTATACCGGAAACGGCAAAGGAAAAACAACAGCTGCCTTAGGTTTGTCAGTTCGTGCTTTGGGTGCAGGAAAAAAAGTTTTTTTTGCACAGTTTATTAAAGGTAAAACATACTCTGAAATTGAATTCATCAAAAAAAACATCCCCGATTTAATTATTAAACAATATGGTTTAGGTTGTTTTATTATAAATGAACCAAAAAAAGAAGATATTGATGCTGCTCGTAAAGGTTTAAAAGAAGTCGAAACAATAATAAAATCAGATGAATATGATTTAATTATTATGGACGAAGCTAATATTGCTTTGTACTATAAATTGTTTTCAGTTGAAGATTTAATTGAAGTTTTAAAATCAAAACCCACAAAAACAGAAATTGTAATAACAGGACGATATGCACCTGCAGAATTAATGGAATTTGCTGATCTTGTTACTGAAATGAAAGAAATTAAACACTATTACAGTAAAGGCATTGAGGCAAGAGAAGGTATTGAGTTTTAACAATTTAAAATTTTGTTTAAGATTATTTTAGAATAATTCTTAATAAAATCAATTTTTTCTGTTCTAAATTTTGTAATTTTGTCTCAAATTATTAGAAATGAAAAAGATTTTTATTTTTATTTTATTATTTGCCTTATTTTTTGACTTATATGCCACTCATAACAGAGCCGGACAAATAGTCTATGAACATATTTCAGGTTATACTTACAAAATCACAATTACAACCTACACCTATACGAAATCTCAAGCCGACCGAGACAGCCTTGATATTGATTTTGGCGATGGCAGTTATGGTGTAGCACCGAGATATGTTAAAACAGAGTTGCCTAATTTCTACTACGAAAATATTTATTACTTAAATCATACTTTTCCCGGTCCCGGAACTTTTAATCTTGTTGTCGAAGACCCTAACAGAAACGAAAATGTAATAAATATTCCGAATTCCGTAAATGTAGTTTTTGCTCTGAAGACAACACTTCAGATAAACCCCTTTTTAGGACACAATTCTGCTCCTATACTGCTAAACAGACCAATTGACAAAGCTGCATTAAATCAGATTTTTATTCATAATCCGGGAGCTTTTGACCCTGACGGCGACAGTTTATCATACAAATTGGATACTTGCAGATATACCGGCGGTGAAAAAATTCCTACTTTTAGTCAGCCTGCCGCAAGCAATTCAATTATTGTTGATGAAGTCACCGGAGACTTAATCTGGGACGCTCCTGTTCAGATTGGTATTTATAATGTTGCCATCGCTATTGAAGAATGGAGAAATGGTATTAAAATCAGCAGAATTATAAGAGATATCCAAATTGAAGTTGAAGCAACAAACAACAAACCGCCTGTTATTGAAGAACTTGAAGACTATTGTGTTATTGCAGGCGATATTATTCAGTTTACTGTTACTGCAACTGACCCTGATAACGATGGAATATATCTTACCGCAACCGGTGGTCCTTTTACTCTTGAAACTTCTCCTCCTCAATTTACTCAGAATATATACGGAGTTGGAAGCGTTACCGGCACTTTTACTTGGCAAACAGATTGTTCGCATATACGTGATCAGGTTTATTTGGTTACTTTCAGAGCCGCTGATGACAATCCCGAAGTTGAATTGTCTGATTACGAATCAATATATATTCATGTTATTGGTCCGCCCGTTCAGTTTACAGAAATTGAAGCTTCTAACACTAATGTTATTTTGAAATGGGTAAGAAGTGTTTGTCAGAATGCTACTGGATACGAAATTTACAGACGAAATTCAACCGAAGATTTTAATATTGGTGAATGTATGACAGGTGTTCCGCCATCTTGGGAATATTCGCTTATAAAAACCATAAATAACCCCGACCAGACATTCGCAGTTGATGACCATCTTAATCCGGGATTTGTTTATTGCTACCGAATTATAACAATATTCGACAACATAACAGAAAGTGTGGTTTCCGATAAAGTTTGTATCGAAATTGCTGACGGTCTTTGTATTTTGACTAAAGCATCAGTTGATCTTACAGATGTAACTGCCGGTCAAATAAGCGTTGATTGGATTGAACCTCCTGAATTTGACACTGTTCAATATCCTTCCCCTCATCGTTATAAATTAGAAATTTCAAGAGATTTATTCGGGACTGCTTATCAAACACCAATCTATTTTGACGGTCTTGATAACACTTCATGTATTGACCAGAATATTAACACAAAAGATAATCCTTCTTGCTATAGACTTACATTGCAAAATTTCGATGCTTTAAACTCAAACTGGTCAAATATAGGTTATCCGACAGTAGCTTCAAGTCCTTTTCTGAAAATTAAATCATCAAACCGCAAAAACACATTGATGATTGAAGAAAATGTGCCTTGGGATAACGATTATTACGCAATTTACAAACTAAACGAACAAACTTCCGACTATGATTCAATTGGTTACACTAAAACCGGAGTTTATGTAGATGACGAATTACAGAATCTGAAAGAATATTGCTACAAAGTAAAAAGTGTAAGCCACTACACTGCCGAAAATATGCCTAATCCAATAATTAATTATTCTCAAATAAGATGCGGTATTCCGATTGATACAATACCTCCTTGTTGTCCGATTGTAACGGTTGAAAGTTTTTGTGATGAATTTTATAATTTAATTTCGTGGGAAATGCCAAACGATAGTTGTTATGATGGCTTAAGCCACATTAAAATATATTTTACAAATAACCTCGAAAAACCTTACACTTTGTTGCAGACAGTTAGTGCATCAAATAATTCTTATCAGCATTATTCAGAAGAAACACTCGGAGCTTGTTACTTTGTATCGGTTGTTGATTCTGCCGGTAATGAATCTGTTTGTGATGAATTCAAGGCTTGTGTGGATATTTGTTCTTACTATGAACTTCCGAATGTATTTACTCCTAATGAAGATAATATAAATGATTTGTTTAAACCTTATCCATACAGATTTGTAGATCACATTGACCTGAAAATATACAATAGATGGGGAACATTGGTTTTTGAGACCGAAGATCCTGATATTAATTGGAACGGTCAGGATTTGAATACCGGTAAAATTGTTTCCGACGGAGTTTATTATTATATTTGTGATGTTTATGAATACCGCTTGCAAGGAATAATACCTAGAACTTTGTCCGGTTTTATTCATATTTTCCCGAACAGTCAAAAACAGGGTGAATAATTTTTTTAGGATAAAAAATATAAACACTCATTTTACTATATTTTTTAACAAGTTTAAAATTAAATCTTAACGATGAAATTACCTGAAAATATTAAAAACAGTAAGATTTTTAAAAAAGCCAAATATATTATCTTTTTAAAATTGGTAATTAAAATAATTATTGTGTCTGTTGCCTTTTTTTCAAATACAAAGACAAAGGCTCAGTCATCTAACGACTTGTATTTTAGCAGCATAGTTGAATTTGAATATCAAAATCCTCAGAAATCAATAGAAATTATAAGCACAGCCATTGAAAAAGAGAAAAGAAATGTTGAATATTTAATGTTTCGAGGCTCTGTTTATTATTCACAAAATGATTATCAAAAAGCAATTTCTGATTTCCGAAAAGCCGAAAAAATTAAACCAAACATTGCATTGTTGAATTTGGCAAAATTGTATTCTCTGTCAAATAACCCTGATTCCTCTATTTATTACTTAAAAAAATATCTCTCTTTGCCTGAAAAAATAACAAAATCTGAAATTACATTGGATAAAGATTTTGAAAATATAAAAAATACAGAACAATGGTCTAATTTGTGGCAGAAAGATTATTACAATATCCCTGAGAAACAATATTCAGAGGCTTTTTACCTGTATAATTTCGACAAAGAATTGGAGTCGCTTGAATTGCTCAACCAAATCATTGACAAATACAAATCTTTTCACAAGGCATATTATTTGAAGGCTTTGATCCTGAAAGAATTTGGGAATCCGAAAGAAGCTGCAAAAGTATTAGAAAATGCCCTAGAATATTCAAAAGATAATTTTGTTTATCTGAATTTGAAAGCTGAATGTTATATGCTCGAAAAAAAATGGAACAATGCAATTGATGATTATTCATCAAGCCTTAAATTAAATCCTTACCAGCTGAAAATATATTATAATCTTGCGATTTGTTATTATAATAAAAAAATGTATATTGATGCATTAGAAAATATTGAATATTATACAAAATTTTATTACATAGATTATGATGCAATTTTCGAAAATGCTAAAATAAATTATGACGCAGGAAATTTTCTGACTACCGTAAAAATAATGAACAAATTGTTGGTATATGACCCGAAAAATCCTGATTATTATTCACTCAGAGGCAAAGCTCTTTTAAATTCAAATTCCTTTGAAGCAGCTTTTACTGATTTAGCAATGTCGTTAGACATAAACCCTTCATATACAGGCAATTATTATTATATGGGCATTGCCAATCTCATGCTCGACAAAACAGAAGAAGCCTGTGCAGACTGGAAAAATGCAATTGATAATAAAGACTATAAAGCTAACGAATATTACAATAAACATTGCAAAGAATATGATAAAAAAATAAATCACTAACCCGTAAAAAAATATATTATGAAAAAGTTAATTTTAATATTATTTCTGATTCCGAATTTTGTTTTTGCGCAGGATTTTATTGCAAAATTTGAAAAATTAAAAGAAGAAATCGAATATATTCAAACTCAAAAGCTGGAAATAAAATCCCTGAGCATTGCTCCGAACGGTGATTGGATTATAATTTACGGTGATATGGGATATTCCTTTAATAGTATTTCAGAAAATGCCGAAAATCATCTGAAAAAATTAAATACAGAGGGAAGTATAATTAAAGATTTTGATTTTTTAAATGATTCTGCTTGGGTTTGTATCAGCAAGCATAATGCTTTTGCTCTGAAATATGCACCACAAAGCATTGTTGATGAAATGAAAAAATTAAACAAAAACAAAGCAAATGTTTATCAACTTGAATATTCCAACGGCAAATGGGTAATTATTTATGACAAGGGACAAGTTTCCACTTATGGCGTAAGTGCTGAAATAAATGAACAGATTAAAAAACTGCAGGAACAAAAAAGACTTATAAAATATTTTGCTTTTAGTCAAATCGGCTGGATTATATTATACGGAAAAAATGAATACAGTGCCGATAATTTGTCGTTAGATGCTGAAAATCAGATAAAAGAACTCCAAAAAAATGATGCAGAAATCAACAAAATTATATTTTTCAATGCTGCTTGGATTATTATTTACAACGATAATCAATATGTATGTAACTTTTAATCATTTGAATTTCGAATTTTGAATAATGAATGATGTAATAATGAATGATGTAATGATGTATGATGTATGATGTAATGATGTGTGATTTGATTATGTTTGATGTAATGATGTATGATGTAATAATGTATGATGTATGATGTGTGATGTATGATGTATTGATGTATGATTTAATGATGAATGATGTAATGATGTAATGATGAATTTTGAATTACGAATTTTGATTTATTATTACAACAATGGCTCTTTTATGAAAAATTGTTGGTAAAATTTGACATTTTTGGCATAAAGT
>DYKL01000560.1 GCA_020722645.1 Acetofilamentum sp.
TTTTTGACAAATATTATAACTGTATTGTGCCTAATTTTTGATTAGATAAGGTTTAAGAGGTGCAAGACAAGTAGGAAAAACTACACTTGTAGAACAGTTTTCAAAAGAATTTGACAGATTTATTCATCTGAATTTAGAAAAAGAAGAACATCGGAATATTTTTGAAAAAGGTTCGGATATTTCTCATATTGTTTCTGCCGTTTTTTACATATTTAAACAAAATCAAGACAACAAACAAACGCTAATTTTTATTGATGAAATTCAAAATTCGTCAAAAGCAATTTATTTTTTGAGATATTTTTACGAAGATTTTCCGCAATTATTCATTATTGCAGCCGGTTCTCTATTAGAAACTTTATTATCAGATAAAATATCTTTTCCGGTAGGCAGAGTTGAATTTTTACCGGTGCGACCTTGTAATTTTGTTGATTTTCTGAGTGCAATGAAAGAAAACCAATCAATTGAATTATTAAAAGAACCAATTGTTCCTGATTTTGCACATGAACGTTTAATGTCATTGTTCAACATATATACTTTAATTGGTGGTATGCCCGAAGCAATTTCAAACTATTCAAAAAATAAAGATATAATTGAAGTAAATAAAATACTTTCAAATTTGCTTACCACTTATATTGACGATTCTGAAAAATATGCAAGTTCTTCTAATACAGCACAATATTTACGACATATTTTAAAAACAGGTTTTGCATTTTCAGGACAAAGAATTAAATTTGAAAGATTTGGAGAATCAAACTACAAATCTCGTGAAATGGGAGAAGCTTTCAGAACACTTGAAAAAGCTTTTTTGCTTGAATTGGTATATCCAACAGCCTGTTATAAATCTCCGGCAATTGCAGATTTAAAAAAATCACCACGTTTACAATGGTTAGATACCGGTTTGACAAATTATTTTGCAGGTGTTCAGAATGAAGTCTTTTTTACGAAAAACATTGATGAAATCTGGAAAGGGAAAGTAGCTGAACTTATTACAGGACAGGAACTTATAGCTTATGATAACGATATTTTGAATAAACGTATTTTTTGGGTACGGCAATCAAAAAATTCAAATGCCGAAATCGATTATATATTAAATATTGATGGTCTTTTAATACCAATTGAGGTAAAACATACTGCCGGTTCTCATTTAAGATCATTATTGATTTTTTTAGATAATGCACCACATAATTTGGGAGTTAGAATTTGGTCTAAAAAATTTGAAATAAATGAGTTGACTACTGAAAATAATAAAAAAATAAAATTAATAAATATTCCTTTTTATCAAATTATGAATATTAAAAAGATTGTAAGAAAATATTTATAGTGAGATTTAAGACCTTATCGAACATCAATCTTTTAATGCAGGCAAGTTTACTTCCTTCAAGTCAGTGAGAAAAGTTTTTCAGGAAGGACGATTAGTTCGTGATTACAAGTCCCGAACAGCTATGGGTTACAAAGTGAAATTAATTGAACACTGTTTTTAATTGAACATCAAACTATTAATGCAGGCGAGTTGCTTCCAGCAGGACGATTAGTTTTTTTATTCATTGTTATGTGTTTTTTGTATTATTATTATTATTATTATTGTTTTTTCGGATTGCAACGGAAGTTCACCGACTAAATTTGGGTCTATTGCAGTAATATCAAGTGATGCA
>DYKL01000561.1 GCA_020722645.1 Acetofilamentum sp.
GTCATAAAATATAATTTTGACAAAGATAATATTTATTTATAAATGTTCAAATTATTTTTTCTTAATCCCTTAGCTACATTTGAACTAATCCTTTTAGGCAATTAAAGTAGCAAACATTTCGTATATTTCAAACTTTTTTAACGATAAAAATTACGAATATGAACACAAACTATGTACAAAAGGCTATTTCAGAAGTTGTCGGATTTCAAGAAATTCACGATGACTTTGTCAAAAAACTTACAATCAGCGTTTTTTTGTACAAACGCCATAGAATCAAGCTTGTGTGATATTGTATTGCCTATTTTCAGGTATTTTCAACATTTTCATTCAAATAATGCTCAAAAAAATTACATAAAAAATCAAAAAAATAAAATTCCTATCAAAAAACACTCAAAAATCTATTTTTAAAATTGCAAATTTGTTGTTATTAAAAACTGAAAACCTATACTATGGAATTTACATTAGTGAGGCTACCGATTAACATTGATAAAAATTTAATCAATGTAGGTCGGCATTAAAAAAAGGATTCGTTCAACACAGAATAGACCAAAATAAAGCTATTTGCTTTATTTCGGTCTATTCTTGGGATA
Organism: Acetofilamentum sp.; assembly: GCA_020722645.1. Lineage (GTDB taxonomy): Bacteria > Bacteroidota > Bacteroidia > Bacteroidales > JAFGUD01 > JAFGUD01. The sequence goes on from DYKL01000561.1 coordinate 591, forward strand.
TTAGCGGTTTTATTTTTTCGTACTTATCCGCCATTTTATTTTTTTATCCGCCATATATCTGCCAAATTTATTATTTATCCGCCAATATTTAAAAAATATTTTGTTCCTTTTTTCTCGCCTGCTTTGATAATTATTTGTTTATCAATTAATTGTTCTAAATCTCTATATGCGCTTCTATCAGATGTTTCGCAAATTTCTTGATAAATACTATTTGTTATAAATTCGTTTTTCTTTAAATACTTTATTGCTGTTATTTGTCGTTCGTTTAATTGTTGCTCTAAAAACCATTGTTCAGAAAATTTATCTTTGTAGAAAGTTACCAACAAACCACCATTTAAAATACTAAATTTAGGTTCGGGTAAATTAGCCTTTGCACACTCTTCAATTATTTTGATTGTTCCACGTCCCCAAGTTTCAATAAGACCGGCTTTAAAAAATACATCGGCAATAGTGGGATTTCTTGGATAAGAAGCGTGTTTTGTTCTTAAATCTTCAATCGAAAGTTCTTCCGGTAATTCGCCCGGGTTCCATACCATAAATTTGTCGTCATAAATGCTTATTTAAATGGGTGGTCCAAAATAATTTTTATGAATTATTGCATTTAATAGACACTCTCTTACTGCATTACGTGGATATTCTGATTTTTCGACCCGATTTATTCCTTCGTACGAAATTAATTTTTTGAAATATTTCTTTTCAAGAATTTCTATTGTTTTGTCTGCTAATTGAAAAGCATTGCTCTCAACAACATCTTGAAAGAGTAATTCGGTATCTGAATTTCCAAATTTTCCGATTTTTATATAAGAGTTTATGAGATAACTACGTGGGTCTTTGCCAAAAAGAATGAGTGCTGAACGTTTTAATGCATTTTCTTTAAAAAGCCTTAAATTAAGGAATAGTTTTTTATAATCTTTTTCATCTTTTGCTAATGGATATCTTTGACTATTAGTTGCTTCCTTTTTGAATTCTTCGACGGCTTCGATAGATATTGCTTCAAAACTTGCATCTTTTTCAATTGCTTCTTCCCAAGTTTTACCAACTTTTTTTAATAAAAATTCA
>DYKL01000562.1 GCA_020722645.1 Acetofilamentum sp.
GGTAGAATTTGAAGATGGTGAAAAGATAAGTATTAAAAATTTAGATTATAAAATTATTAAACCTTTAATTTGGTGGTAATATGCAAAAGAAAGCAGAAACACAAGATTTAGAATTTAAACAAAACTGGCGGGATGAATATCTCAGGATAATTTGTGCTTTTGCAAATGCAGACGGTGGTAATTTGATAATCGGAGTAGATAATAACGGCAATCCTTTGGGGATAAAAAATTCAAAGAAATTGTTGGAGGATATTCCCAATAAAGTAAGAAATAAACTCGGAATTATACCATCAGTGAATATTGAGAAAAGAAAAAATAAAGAGATAATTAAAGTTATAATAAAACCCTCATCAGTTCCTATTTCATACGATGGTAAGTATTATATACGCAGTGGGAGCACCACCCAAGAATTGAAAGAAAAAGAGTTAATTGATTTCCTTTTTAAAAAAATTGGTAGAACTTGGGATGAAATTGTTGAAGAAAAAGCTAAATTTGATGATTTAAATAGAGAGACTATTGTTAAATTCAAAAAACTGGCTGTAGATAGGATTCCTTCTATTGCAGGGGAAAAAGACTGGAAAACAGTTTTAGAGAAATTAAATCTGGTTGAGGACAGTAATCTCAAGAGAGCAGCAATTCTTCTTTTTGGTAATAATCCACAGAAATTCTATATTCAGTCCTGTATAAAAATTGGAAAATTTTTCACAGAGACAGACATACAGACAACTGACATTATAGAAGGAAATCTTTTTGAGCAACTCGAAAACACGCTTGAGATTTTAATATCTAAATATTTGAAGAGCAACATAAGTTACGAAGGTATCCATAGAAGGGATATATTAGAATATCCTTATGATGCTTTGAGGGAAGCAGTTATTAATGCTTTGATTCATAGAGACTATATTGGAACATCAAATATACAAATCAGGGTATATGATGAAAAACTTGTTATTATAAATGAAGGAAAATTACCACCGGAGGTTCCGGTAGAGAAGTTAAAAAAAGAGCATTTGTCAAAACCAAGAAATACACTTTTAGCCAAGGTTTTTTATTTTGCAGGATTTATAGAAAGTTGGGGAAGGGGAACAATAAAAATTGTTGAAAATTGTGTGAAACAAGGACTTCCGGAGCCAGATTTTATTCAAGAGTCCGGGGTAATGAAGGTAGTATTTTATAAGGATAAATTTACCAAAGAATTTCTTCAAAAAATGGGGCTTAATGATAGACAAATAAAGGCAGTGATGTATGTAAAGGCAAAAGGGAAAATCACAAATAAAGAATATCAGGAGCTAAATGAAGTATCAAATAAGACTGCCTATTTAGAGTTGATAGATATAGCAGGCAAAAACATTTTCGTGATTGAAGGAAGCGGTAGAAACATTTCTTATAAATTGAAGGTAACGAAAATGTAATAAACAAGTAATGAAAGTAATGATAGAGTAATGAAAATGATAATTAGGCAAATGAAGCAAAGTCCAAAAAGGTAAAAAATAAGATGACAAGAATATTATTAAAAAATATAATTGAAGATTTAAGGTTTGAGGATTTACCTCCTAACTGGAATTCTTTTGATCTGGAGAGTTTTTCAAAAAGTAAAAAACTTTGGGATTATCAAAAAGATGCTTTAAAAAATGCTATAAAGATTTTGT
>DYKL01000563.1 GCA_020722645.1 Acetofilamentum sp.
GTGGCGCTGTAAAGATACGAAATATTTTTTTCACCTGCAAATTCATCGTAAAATTTAACATTTGTGGGTTTTGCATTGTTAAATTGTTAAATTGTTGGCTGACGCCGGAGGTGGTTTTGATTATTGTGGGGAAAGTTATATTTTTTTATCACATCATTGTTTGTAAAGTCTTCCATCTTATTTACAGCATTTATTCAAACACAAATTTATATAGTTTGTGTACCAATAATTCTTGGCACACCTCGCACCAGCGGGGGCGGGAAAATTTAGTTATAAGTTGGGACTATCGTAAGCTGGGACTATCAGGGGTTATTCAACATTATATTGATAAAAAAATGGATATCCAACTCTTTTCCCAGATAAATCAGTAAATTCATACACTCCTCCCCATACATACACTCCTTTGTGTGTAGGTAAAAATTTGTATATAAAACAATTATTATCGCTATTAAAATAAAGTTGAATATCAGTATTTTTAATTGTTAAATTTTCAATCTCGTTTTCAATTTTGACAACCGGGCTGAAATAATCTGAGTTTGCAGCTAAATGAATATATGCAGTATATTCTTCACCAATTTTTATTGTAGAATTTATAGGTTCACATACAATACCAAAATTAATGCTTTTAATTTTTGAATTCAAACTACTGATATTTTTCTCTAAACTATCATTTTGAATTACTAAATAATAATTTTTTGTTTTATAATTTTTAATTACAAAAAATTGACATAATGTTATTAATAATAATATCAAAAGAAATGATATTAAAAAAATATTTATAGATGTTTTTTTCATTTTATTCTTAATTCTTTTAATTTTTGATTATTTGTTTCTCTTTTTTCTAAAGTATCATCAATATGTGCTTTAACTTCATATGGAGTGCCAGAAATGCTATTACCATATTTTTCCCATTTGTATAAAGTAATTACAACAGAATCAGATTTTTTATTTTCACTAATACTATTTTTTGTTAAGTCAATACTCCCTTCATTTTCACTAAACATATTCAAAACAGCATTTACGCCTGTACCAAATGATTTTACAACGTCAGATAAGTTCGTAGCATCCAATTTTTCGCCGGCAGCAGGATTGACTGCTAAAATTTCATCTATTCCAACCATTTCTGGATCAGGGTTTCTGGCGTCGTGGTTTTCTTGCCCTTGTCCAACCGCTGAATAACATTGCAAACCACCTTCCGTTTTTGCTCTTGAATTACCTTGAATTGATTCATCAGCTTGGGTTAATGCTTTAGGAATCATATTTACAATATTTTTTACAGCATTTCTTTGTTGTTCTGTATAATCACTATATGAATTCTTTTTATCAAAAGTAAACATTAATCCTTCATAAGGTAAAGCTTGCAATCCCCATAAGTCAATATTAGCAATTGGTGAATTTTCCGCATAATTATAAGGACTTACAAAAGCAAATTCATCGGCTTTTGGGTCAAGGCTTGGGAAACGGGCTATCTGCGGGTCATAGTTCCTTGCCCCGTAATCGTACAAATCCAATCCAAAATCTTTTATCAATTCCTTTCCATTGTACAGATAGTTGTTTTCCGGTTGTGCATTGTGCATAGTTAGTTCGTCTATGAGCATTCCGAAGGGGTAATAGGTGTCGATTTCTAATACTGTGCCGGTTTCGT
>DYKL01000564.1 GCA_020722645.1 Acetofilamentum sp.
TAAAATTTATATGTAAAATTCGTATTTTTAAGTTAAAATTCAATTTATTTTTGACGAATTTAACAAAATATAAGTCAATAGAAAAAAATACAAATATTAAATTGTTTAAAACCAAAATATTACAAAAAATAATTTAATTTGATTATTTGATAATTTCCCAAAAAAGAACCTAAATTATTTACATTAGTATATGATAAAAAAATCTTGTAAAAACCAAATAAATTCCCATACCCACCAAATCGTTAATAATTGTAATAAACGGTCCCGTAGCCAAAGCCGGGTCAATTTTCATCCTATGTAAAACCAGAGGTATAATAGAACCAAAAATCGAAGCAAAAACAACTACAACAAAAAGTGAAATTGATACAGAGATTGTAATAACAAGTGAATCAGAAAAAATGAAATTGTAGGATAAGATTATCGCAGACAAAACCAGAGCGTTTATAGCAGCAACTCCGAATTCTTTGAAAATTTTTCGCCAGAAACCTTGAATCCCTAATGAATCACTTGCAATTGACTGCACAACTATTGCCGATGATTGAATACCAACATTTCCTCCTGTTGCTGCAATTAATGGCAGAAAAAATGCAGTTGCAGCTAGTCGCGTTAAATCATCTTCAAAAACACCTATAACTTGTGATGCCAAAATACCACCGACTACTCCAAATAATAACCAAGGTAATCTTGCTTTTGTCAATCGCCAAACATTATCTGTTATCTCAACATCAGTGGAAATACCTGAAGCCATCTGGTAGTCTTTCTCTGCTTGTTGTCTCAATACATCTACAACGTCGTCAATTGTAATCTGCCCGACAAGCCTTCCTATAGGGTCTATAACCGGTAAAGAAACCAAATCATATTTGTCCATTAAATTAACAATTTCTTCTGATGGAGTGTTTGTTCTTACACTAATTGCTTCTGAGTTATAAATATCTAATATTTTTTTTTCGGGTTTTGAAAGAATAAGTTTTTTTAACGATAAAACACCGACAAAAATATTTTCGGAATTAACAACATAAACGTAGTAAAGTTCATCAATATCTTCCGACTGGTTTCTGATTTCATCAATACAGGTTTTAATATCCCAGTCTAATTTTACTGCAATATATTCTTTCTGCATCAGACCACCGGCTGTATTTTCTTCATAGTCAAGCAAATCAACAATGTCTCCGGCGTGATCTAAGTTTTCAACGTGTGATAGAACCTCTTCCTGTCTTTCCTCGGGTAAATCTCCTATAACATCGGCTGCATCGTCAGTATCCATATTTTCTATAAATACTTTTGCAATAACATCAGCCGGAAGCACTTTCAGAAAACGCTCTCTGTCATTTTCATCTAATTCTGCCAATACATCTGCTGCTCTTTCACCATCAAGAAGAAGAAACAAAAATTTTGCCTCATCTATGTTTAACTCATCATAAAGTTCAGCAATTTCTACCGGGTGCAAATCGTGTATTAAATCTAATGCAAGCGTTTCGTCTGATTTTTCTACGGCTTCTTTTACATTTTCAACAAATTGTTTGGTGATTTCAAAATTCATAAAATTTTATTTATATTGCACCACAAAAATAAACAAACCGAAATATTTTGTTTTATAAATACAAATAAATATTTTTGAGTTTCTTTCAAATGCCTGCCTGTTTCA
>DYKL01000565.1 GCA_020722645.1 Acetofilamentum sp.
TCTCACCTGACTGAATTTCAGATATATAAGTATAGACTTACGGATTTAAGGTTATTCAAAAAATAAATTTGATAACTTACGAAAACTATAAATTAGATTTTTGAAAGTTATCAAATTTTTTATAAAATGTTAAAAATAATAAAAAGCACAAAACACAAAACAGATTAAAACATATCAGAAAATACAATTTTAACAACAAAAAAACTGAAAATTGATAAATTACTCAGCAGTTTGATTACTTTTAATAAAATCAACACAATTATTAAAAGATTCCATAAATTTTTCAAAATCTTCGTTATATAGAAAAATTCTGTGTTTGTCAAATTTAACCTCACCTGTTTGCATATCTGTTGTTTTTTTACTTTCTGTAATAGTTAAAAACATCTCGTCATTCTTGGTTTTCTTTACATCAAAGAAATAGGTTCGTCTTCCGGCTTTGAGTGTAGAAGAAAAAGAAACATCTTGATTTTGAAAATTTTCCATAAAATATTATTTAAGTAAATTAAAAATTAGCGTCCAAAAATAAAATAAAAATTATCTTGTCAAAATATTTTTTGACGAAGTGATAAATTATTTTAAATTTGGCAAAAATGAATTTTAACCAAGGGATTTCATAATAAAATAAAATTTAAAAAAAATGACAAAACTTTTAAAAATTGAAGCTATAAAACTGAAAACATATCCTGTTTTCTGGGTCATTTTAATACTATTAACCTTTCTTTTCGCAGCATCTGCAATAAGTTTGGCAAATCTAAACATTAAACTGGGTTTATTTAAAGATTCGGCAGATATTGATTCATCAAATTATTTCAAGTTTCCTATTGTATGGAGCACTTTTTCTTGGATTGCAGGTTGGTTTAGTCATTTCTGGTCAATTTTTCTTATAATAATTCTTGGAAACGAATTCAACTACCGAATGATCAGACAACAAAGCATTTATGGATTAAACAGAAAAGAACTATTCTTTTCAAAATTTTTCTTAGCTTTATTACTTCCTTTGGTCATTTTTATACTGATTTTTATATTTTCACTTGTTTTTGGGACAAAATATACTGATGAATTTTCTTTTTCGACAATGTTTCAGAACTTTTACTTTGCTATATTTTATTATATTCAATCAGTTACATATTTAACTTTTGCGATTTTAGTTGTTTACCTAATCAACACAACAGGACTGTCTATTGTAGTATATTTCGGTTATATGTTTTTTGAAGGAATTTTGAGATTATTAATCAGAAGCAAAATATCAGAAAAAATAATACATTATTTTCCGATAAAATCAATTTCTGCATTAACACCAAGACCGTCAATAGAAATTGCAATATCAGACACATTGCAACAACAAATAATGATAAGCGACAAAACAATTCACTTCAATATTTTTTGGACATTAGTAATACCGTTAGCTTATTTTGGATTGTTTTTGTATTTGTCGTATGTAATAATAAAACGGAAAGATTTGTAAAATGCGCGATGGTGGATTCGAACCACCGACTTCTACCCTGTCAAGGTAGCACTCTAAACCGCTGAGTTAATCGCGCTAAAGTTTTGCAAAAATAAAAAATTTTCTAAATAAGAAAAAAAATAAGCAAAAAAATTCAGCAATTCCTTAACAAATTTAACAATTATCAAAATACTTGAAAA
>DYKL01000566.1 GCA_020722645.1 Acetofilamentum sp.
GTGTGAATTAGATTTTCGAAAGTTTTGTCTTTACTTTTGGGGTGAAATAAAGCTTACTATTTACTAAAAAACTATTCTTAGTTTTTAAAAGCATTGGCAAATCATTGTCCCCATCTCCAAAAATGTATAAATCCTCTTCATTTAAATCAAACTTTTTTAGTAATATATCAACAGCCGTACCCTTATCAAAACCTTTAGGTGTAAAATCTACGCTATCTTTGTGATAGTAAATATTGATATTTGAATGTTCAAATTGTTTTGCAAAAGAGTGAACTTTTTCAATATCTAAAATATTTATTGGAAATACTGTTAGATTTACCTCATTTGGTTGAAACCAAATTGTTGTATTAAATTCATCACTAAATTGTGTTTTGATAGTATAAAAATAGTCTAATACCTCTTTGCTAACATCTATTTTATAATAATCATTTGGAGGAAAGGAAGCACTATACATAATTGTTGCTCCATTTTCTCCGATGACAATACAATCATGTAAACCCAACTGTCGTATAAATCCAGCAATATATCCAAATGGCTTTCCAGACGCTAAAACAACTTGGTGTTGCTTGGATACTTCAACCAAAGTATCTTTTAAATCTTGATTTATTGGTTTATTTATATCGCATAATGTACCATCTATATCAAAAATAAGTAGTTTTTTATTCATATCTGGTCGTTACCCTTCCAAATTGTCTATGGGATATAAGTTCTTTTTTATCTATCCATAAGACATTTTGATACTTTTCTTTATCTGCATTAAATTGATACTGATAGCATTTTTTGCTAAAATTATTCATAATTTTTACTTTTATCTTTGTTTTTCCAGTAGTTGCATCTTTTTCTTTAAAGAAAAATGTCGTAGCAATTCCTCTAGGATTTGCAATCTTAAAATCATCAAACATTCTACTAAATTCACCTTCAAATAATGAGTCTGTATGTATTTTTCTTAAACTTAATTCTGCGATAAACATATTAATACCTAATACCGAGGCTACAGCTGAAAATCCATAAATTGAAACAATATTAAAGTTTTGCTTCCCATCTGTTAATTTAAATGTCAATAATTTAACATCACTATTTTTACTATTCCCGTCTTCATCATCTTTTCTTGCATCAAAAATATAATTCCACCCAGATACAGGTTGATTTAAGCCCATAAAGAAATTATAAGAATTATCATGTTTTTCTGTATCATCAAGATTAACTTTATAAATCATGTCAAAGTAATTATCCATAAAACCAAAAAGTCTCTCATTCTTATACTCAAAACGATGTTTATTTATGAGATGGGCTAAAGCACGATTATGTTCTGCACCACCAACGGTTAATATGTCAACCGTTTTGATATTGTTTTTGTCATTCAAACAAGCAGGTACATAGATATCGCTATTTGGCTTTTCATTTTCATCAAGAGGCAAAGATAAAACTAATTTGATGGGAACTTTTATATATAGATAATCACCTTGTATGGTTACATAAGTATTATTACTGTTATTTGAATTTCCTACAGTATTTCGATAGTTATCTTCTATTGTTTGTTTTCTATCATTCTCGTTTTTATTCATCAAATTACAAATATTTAGAAAATAATTGTTTAGTCCCCTCAACTTGAGGTATGGATTTTCTTTAAAAAGTTCAGGGT
>DYKL01000567.1 GCA_020722645.1 Acetofilamentum sp.
AACTCGTATATTAAGACCTTTGAAATTTCCCTGCTCAAGTCCGTCATTCGTTCAAAAAGCCATCTCGGAGTTGTTCCCGGATGTAAAGGTAAATCAACAAAGCCAGTTTTCATATGAATTTTTTAATAAAAATTAAATTTTTAACTTAATAATATCAAATTAAAGTAATTAAAGCAGACATAAAATTTTATTATCTGAAATTTTAAAAATTTTGAAATAACAATTTGGTAATTATAATTTAATCAATGCAACTGAATTTATAAACCTAAAAAGTATAACCGTCATTATACAAATGGCCATTATAGAAAGACCCGAGGAAACCAAAAGAATAAACAAATGCAAAAAATGGGTTATAGTGTACGGCAGAAGAAAAACAGGAAAGACATTTCTTGTACAAAATTTTGTTGATTATGATGAATATTATTTTGTCAAGCGCGATAAAAGTGTGTTCTCAAAAAATGACAAAAATTTAAATTACGACACATTTCTTGAGTTGTTTAAGCGCGACTTGAGAGATGGTAAAACAATTATTGTAGATGAATTTCATCGTCTCGGAAACGAATTTTTTGATATGCTGCATCACACAAAAAAAACAGGTAAATTAATTTTGATTTCCTCAACTTTGTTTCTTTCCAAGAATATACTTTCATCTCACTCACCGCTGCTTGGTTTATTTGCCGAAGTACCTTTAGGACTTATTTCGCTGAACGACTGTATAAAATATTTAAGCGGGAATAAAGATGAGTTTAATACCCATAAAAAAGATATGTTTGAAATCGCTGTCCTGATGCGCGAGCCAATTGCAATAGATTATTTAAATAACGATTTGAGCGATCCGAGAGAGAAAATAATGACGATATTATCTTCTTCCATGCTGACTATTCCCTCGCTTGTGGGGGAAATATTTAGTGAAGAAGAGCGAAATTTATCATCGGTCTATGAAGGGATCTTAAGAGCAATAGCTGGTGGAAAAGAAAATTCCGGAGAAATTTCCTCTTATTTGTTCTCAAAAAAACTGATAAAAAAGGACGATCCGAGTATGATTCAGCAATACCTGAATAATCTCCGACAATTTGGAATCGTTAAAAGAATAAATATTTATCAAAGAAAGGAATTTGCGTATAAACTTACTTCGCCGCTAATGCGACTTTTTTATTATAGTGATGAGAAATACAACATATCAGAAAGAAAACCAAGTGATGCGGAGTTATTGAATATAATATCGGAATTGATGCCGAGAATCGTTGAAGACGAAATCCGGGAATTTTTGGCCGATAAATTCAGATTGCAGGAAAGTGTTGGCAGGGGAAAGGACTACGATATAGATTTAATTTTATTGAAGTTCAAAAATCCGGAACTTGTCGGAGAGGTTAAATGGAAAGATGGTCTTAAAAGCGGAGATGTGGAGAAAACATACAAAAATCTTGAAAAAATTGAGACCAAAGAAAAGATATTATTTGTTCCTGATAAAAAAATTTATCCGAAAAACCTGAAAGGGATAAAAGTAGTTGATATTACGGATTTTGTTAATGGCTTATAAACAACCTAAATATATGAGCCCAAAATTTCTGTTACTTGTTGCCCCGGAAGAATATTTCCCTGCTCAAGTCCGTCATTCGTTCAAAAAGCCATCT
>DYKL01000568.1 GCA_020722645.1 Acetofilamentum sp.
TGATTCAAAAACTAAAAGTAATGATATCAAAATTATATTGTAAATGTGTTTCATCTGTATATAATTTTTAAATTGTTTATAAATCAATAATTTAACAATAAAAGTTTAAGAGAATAAATTTTCATCTTCGTACTCCCTCCTGATTTTTTCAGGAATGGTGACATCGGTTGGTGCTTAAACTTTTGTGCCCATTAGAATGGACTTAGTCAATTTCATACTCGAGTTTCTAAAGGCTCAGTAAAAAAACGACCTTTTTCTTTATATTCTTCCGGTATTTCAATTCCGAATCCTTTTAGTTTGTTAAAATAATTATTTATTTGTTTTTTCTGCTTTCTTGAATTATTAAGCAATTCTGGTTCTTTATAACTTACTTTATCTTTTAAAACATGGTAAACTGCAACAATTATTTTATGCCCTACGGCTACAAGTGCTTTTTTCTTACCACGTCTTCCTACAAGGCTTTCATATTTACGTTTTAAAAATCCGTCTTTTTTACGAGTAGCTCCCCATGCGCTTTCTACTAATGTGCTTTGAAGGTATTTGTTCCCATGAACCGTTTTTGCATTTTTTTTTTACCACCTGATTCATTATTACCAGGACTCATTCCTGCCCAACTGCTTAAATGGTGTTCATTCGGAAATTTACTCATATCTTCTCCCATTTCGCTAATTATACTTATTGCACTATCCTTTGCAACTCCTGGAATGGTTTGTAACAAAGAAATTTCTACTTGATATTGCTTTACTTGTTCATCTATTTCTGCATCCAAGCGAGCAATTAGCTTCTCGTTCTCAGCAATACTGTCTTTATGCATTTGCAGCATAAACCTGTGATGCTTAGTAATTGTGCCTTCTAATGCAAGTCTAAATTCCTCTTTGCTCGTTTTTATTTTTCCATGATAAAATTTCATTAACTCATTTATATCTACAATTCCCGCTATCAAGCTATTTATTATATTTGTGCCAACTACTCCATCTACATTGCTTAAAACACTTGATAATTTAATGTTGGCATCTTCCAAAATCTTAATAATCCTGTTTTTTTCTCTTGCAATCTGTGCAATTATTTTTTTACGATAACGTACAAGGTCTCGTAATTCTCTAATTTCTTTTGGTGGAATAAAGCTACCTTTTAATAAGCCACTTAACAGCAATTTACTCAGCCATTTACTGTCTTTCTTATCCGTCTTATGACCTGGAACATTTTTTACGTGACGGGCATTTACCAGAATAATTTCAAAAGCATCTTCCAACACATTATAAACAGGTTTCCAATATACACCTGTGCTTTCCATTGCTACATGGGTAACTTGTTCTGTTTTGCACCAATCTCTCAAACTTTTCAAAGAACTTGTATAGGCTCGAAACTCTCTTGTTTCGATTTGCTCATTACTTTTTTGTATCGTGGCTACGATTATGTCCTTGTGCACATCTATTCCGCAGCCTACCGAAACAACCTGAGAAAATTTTATCTCTGACATTTTAATGATGTTTTTAATTTGCACTAAAGTTTTTTCAAAGATAATTATTCATCTCGGTTGGTGTGCTATTTTTTAGCTCATGGACATTTCATATGTTCTTTCATCTGTATATAATTTTTAAATTGTTTATAAATCAATAATTTAACAATAAAA
>DYKL01000088.1 GCA_020722645.1 Acetofilamentum sp.
AAGGAATTTTGGATGTGGAATTATTGTAGTATAAGTCAAAAGACTTAATTAATTTTATCTCCACCAGACAAAAGTCTGGCGGGAACAGAGTTGCCAAAGGAGTTAAATTTTTGGGTAGTATAATAAAACCATTTCGTTTATACATTAGTAATCGAACAAAAGGCAATTTTTATAAAACCATTCAAAAATGGAACAATTATATTGAACAAAAAGACATTCACAAATTAAATAAAGATGAATTGAATTTATTTGTGTCGTGTATAAATTCATATCTTGGAATAGTCAGACATTTTGCTTGCTACAAACTAAGAAAACAAATTTTGATAAAAAATTTTTCATTGTTTTTATGGCAATATGTTTATGTTATTGGTAATAAGAAAATTAAGTCGAAATTACTCGTTCAACTTTGTTAAATGTAAAATTAGTTGTAATTTCAGCTTGTCAGACCGGTTTGGGAGATGTAAAAGGTTCGGAAGGAGTTTTTGGACTGCAAAGAGCCTTAAAAATGTCGGGAGTTGATTTTTTAATTATATCTTTGTGGGAAGTTCCTGATGTTCAAACACAGGATTTGATGACCAGATTTTATTCATATTTTAATACCGGTTTGGAAGTCAATGTAGCTTTCACCAAAGCACAAAATGAAATAAAAGAGGAATACAAAAACGTAAAAGGCGGTGCTTATGCTTGGGCGGCTTTTGTTCTTATTTATTAGTACAGAGTGCATAGTCAAAAGAGTTAAAAGTGCATAGTGCATTGTGCATAGTTAGGGGAGTTCAGAGTGCATAGTGCATTGTGCATAGTTAGGGGAGTTCAGAGTGCAAAGAGTTCAGAGTGCATAGTGCATTGTGCATAGTTAGGGGAGTTCGGTGTGCAAAGAGTTCAGAGTGCATAGTGCAGAGAGTTTCAAGTGCATAGTGCATTGTGCATAGTTCAGTGAGTTTAGAGTGCATAGTGCATTGTGCATAGTTCAGTGAGTTTAGAGTGCATAGTGCATTGTGCATAGTCAAAAGAGTTAAAAGTGTATAGTGCATTGTGCATAGTTCAGTGAGTTCAGAGTGCATAGTGCATTGTGCATAGTTCAGTGAGTTCAGAGTGCAAAGAGTTCAGAGTGCATAGTGCATTGTGCATAGTTCAGTGAGTTCAGAGTGCAGAGAGTTTCAAGTGCATAGTGCATTGTGCATAGTTCAGTGAGTTTAGAGTGCATAGTGCATTGTGCATAGTTCAGTGAGTTTAGAGTGCATAGTGCATTGTGCATAGTTCAGTGAGTTTAGAGTGCATAGTGCATTGTGCATAGTTCAGTGAGTTCAGAGTGCATAGTGCATTGTGCATAGTTAGGGGAGTTCAGAGTGCAAAGAGTTCAGAGTGCATAGTGCATTGTGCATAGTTCAGTGAGTTCAGAGTGCAAAGAGTTCAGAGTGCATAGTGCATTGTGCATAGTTAGGGGAGTTCAGAGTGCAAAGAGTTCAGAGTGCATAGTGCATTGTGCATAGTTCAGTGAGTTCAGAGAGTTCAGAGTGCATAGTGCAGAGAGTTTCAAGTGCATAGTGCATTGTGAAAAAGTTAAAAGTGCATAGTGCATAGTTGCACTATTAACTATTAACTATTAATGCGAATTAAGAGTCGAAATTTTACTGGCAGGTGGAAAACACCTGCCAGAGGCAAATTGCCTCAATCAGGTGCCTGTACTGTAAGTATCTCAACTGATTGCAAATATATATAGAACAAGTTGATTTTCAACATTATTTTTTATCCCTATATATAGAACAAGTTGATTTTCAACATTATTTTTTATCCCTTAATTCGTATTATTAACTATCAACTATGCACTATCAACTATGCACTTACTTAACTTTATAACTTTACAAACTTTATAAACTTTATAAACTAAGATATGAAATTTATTATCGAAGGACAAAGAAAATTAAAAGGTGAACTTCACCCGCAAGGAGCTAAAAATGAGGCTCTTCAAATTATAAGTGCAGTTTTACTGACACCTGATAAAGTAGTAATTAAAAATATTCCGGAAATTGCTGATGTTCTGAATCTTATAGATTTACTTAAACATCTTGGAGTACAAATTCACAAACATGGGACAGGAAATTTTGAGTTTGAGGCTAAAGAAGTTGATATGGAGTATCTTAAATCAGACGAATTTAGAATTAAAAGCAGCCGTTTACGTGGTTCTGTGATGATTATGGGTCCACTATTGGCACGTTTTGGGCATGCTTGTATGCCAAAGCCCGGAGGGGATAAAATAGGTCGTCGCAGAATGGACACTCACTTTATTGGTTTTCAGACACTTGGAGCTAAATTTAACTTTGATACCAACGATTCATTTTATACAGTCGAAGCTAAAAATCTCAAAGGTGCTTATATGTTACTTGATGAAGCATCTGTAACAGGTACAGCGAATATACTAATGGCTGCAACAATGGCAAAAGGAACAACCACAATATATAATGCCGCTTGTGAGCCTTATTTACAACAGTTGTCAAAAATGTTAAACAGAATGGGCGCAAAAATATCAGGAATTGGCTCAAATTTATTGACAATAGAGGGTGTGGATAGCCTATCGGGAACAGAGCATACCATTTTGCCGGATATGATTGAAGTCGGAAGTTTTATAGGGCTTGCGGCAATGACAAATGGCGAAATTACTATTAAAAATGCCGGAGTAGAGCATTTGGGTATTATTCCTACTACTTTTAAACGGCTTGGCATTAAAATGGAAATAAAAAATGATGATATAAAAGTTATTCCGCAAGAAAAATACGAAATAGAAACATTTATAGACGGTTCAATAATGACAATTGCCGATGCAACTTGGCCCGGATTAAGTCCCGATTTGTTGAGCATAATGTTAGTTGTTGCAACACAGGCAAAAGGTAGTGTTTTAATTCATCAGAAAATGTTTGAAAGCCGCTTGTTTTTTGTTGATAAGCTGATAGATATGGGAGCTCAAATAATACTCTGCGACCCGCACAGAGCTACTGTAATCGGGCTTAATCGTCAGAATATGTTAAGAGCTTCCAAAATGACTTCTCCGGATATTCGTGCAGGTATGGCTCTTTTAATTGCAGCTCTTTCTGCCGAAGGTACAAGCGAAATTGACAACATCGGGCAAATAGACCGTGGTTATCAAAACATTGATTTAAGACTTAATAATATTGGAGCAAATATTATCAGATTAGAATAAAATGCGAAAAAAAGTTTATTTGAATAAAAAAAATCTTAATTTTGTGATTATATAAATTTATTCAAATAAATGCCTTTGAAAATTTCAATATTTTTGTTGATAATCCTGACAAACGTTGTTTTATCGGCTCAGAAGGACACTTTTGACATTTATTAATATAATTTATTTGAATTATCAAAGGTTAAAATCAATTCTGTAACAAAAAACGGCTCAATCCAAAATATAGGGGGGATTGTAATTTTTTTTTGTAACAAATGACCATTCAGGTGATATTTATATCGAAAATTCAATTATCAGAAATAACACAGCTGGCACTTGGTATCCTGTCCGGCTATTTCAATGCACAGCGATACAAAAATCAGAGTAAAAAATTCAATTATTGAGTGAAACAATAAAATAAGGATTCAGCAAGTTTTCTTTGTTATAAATCATTTCCTGATGATTTTCGGCTTGAACAACCTTTCCTCCGGCATATTTAACTATTGCGTGTCCGGCAGCTATGTCCCATTCCATTGTTGGTCCGAAACGAGGATAAATATCTGCTACTCCATTGGCTATTGCACAAAGTTTAAGTGAGCTGCCTACATTAATTAACTCTAAATCAGGATATTCTGTCTTTAATTTTTCGATAAAATCTTCTGTTTCTTTATTAAAATGAGATTTACTGGCAATAACTTTATAATTAAAATTATTTTTTTTAAGAGGTAATTTTTGCGATGAATTTATTAAATCATTTAAAGTGTTATATTTTTTTATAATATTATTACACTGAAAACTACCAAACTCTTTTGAAGCAAAAAACAATTCTTGTTTAGCCGGAACGTAAACAACACCGAACACGGGAATTTGATTTTCGATTAATGCAATATTAACTGTAAAATCAGCTAATCTGTTTATAAATTCTTTTGTTCCGTCTAAGGGATCTACAAGCCAGAATTTTACCCAGTTTTTCCGTTGCTCATAATCTATTTGTTTGTTTTCTTCGCTTATAATGGGTATGTCAAATTTTTTTAAAGTGTTCATTATAATCTCATTAGACTTTTTGTCAGCAATTGTCAAAGGAGAATTGTCCTGTTTAAATTCTATCTCAAAGTTTTGACTGCTGTAAACTTTCATAATTTCATAACCTGCATCAATAGCCGTGTTTACAACTTCTAAATAATTTTTTTTCATTTTTATAAATTTTTATAAATATTATTGAAAATAGTCTAAAAAGTATAAACATTTTAGCTCAACAAACACAAATAGCTGATTATCAATAGTGTAATAAATTTTTAAAAATTAACATAATTTTCTAATAATTAATGCATTAACTTTACAAACCCTTACAGGGCTGGCTTTTAGACCCTTTCAGGGCAAGCTTTATAGACTAAACTCATTATTCATTAAAATAAAATCTGCAATAACCATTGCTACAACTGATTCAACAACAATCACAGCTCTCGGAACAACACAAGGATCGTGTCTTCCTGAAATTTTGAACTTAATATTATTTCCTTGATTATCAATTGTTTGTTGTTCTTTTTCAATTGATGATGTTGGTTTAAATGCAGCATTAATAATAATATCCTGACCTGTAGTGATACCACCTAAAACACCGCCGGAGTTGTTACTTTTAAATAATATTTTGTTGTTTTCTTTGAAAATTTCGT
The DNA here is from genome assembly GCA_020722645.1 of Acetofilamentum sp. GTDB lineage: Bacteria > Bacteroidota > Bacteroidia > Bacteroidales > JAFGUD01 > JAFGUD01. The sequence goes on from DYKL01000088.1 coordinate 4,849, forward strand.
CATTAAAATATGAACCGTTTAAGCTGGCTGCATTAAAACCTTGTCCTATTTCAAAACCTTTGCAAGCATTGATAGACATTACAGCTTTTGCCAATTGAGCCTGCATTTTGTCAAAAACAGGTTCTCCTATACCAACCGGTGTATTTTTAACAATACAACTTACAATTCCGCCTACAGAATCCTGATTTTTTTTAGCATTTAAAATTTCTTGTTCAAAAAGTTTATTTTGTTCATTATCAGGGCATCTGGTTGAGTAACTATAAGTTTTATCTAAATCTATTTCTGTATAATGTTTTTCAAATTTGAGGTTCCCAATTTGTTTGGTATAAGCGTTTACTTGAATATTATATTTTTTTATCATAATTTTTGCAAATGCACCTGCAACTACCCAATTAGCTGTTTCTCTCGCAGATGAGCGTCCGCCGCCTCGATAATCTCTAATTCCGTATTTTTTTTGATATGTAAAATCAGCGTGCCCGGGTCTGTACAAATTTTTAAGATTTTTATAATCTGTTGATTTTATGTCATAGTTTGGAATTATGAAACCTATTGGTGTTCCAAGTGATTTGTTTTCAAAAATCCCGGATAGAATTTCAACTTTGTCGTTTTCTTTTCTTTGTGTAGATATTTCTGAATTATTCGGTTTTCGTTTATTAAGTTCTGATTGAATAAATTCTGAGTCAATAATAATATTTGGTGGGTAACCGTCAATTATTCCTCCGATAGCTTTTCCGTGTGATTCTCCGAATGTAGTAAGTCTTAAAATATTGCCGAAAGTATTACTCACAAATTAAAGTTTTAAACCCCATACAACAATGTCATCGCGTTGCATCTCATTTTTCTTGAAATCTTCAAATTCTTTGAGAATTGAAATTTTTTGTTCTTTCATAGGTTTGTTTATAGAAGTTTCAATAGCTTTATGGAAGCTTGGACTACCAAATCTTCTTCTGAGGTGATCGTTCTGGTCTATCATACCGTCGCTTGAAAGATATATCAAATCACCCTTTTTCAATGAAATTTGTTCTTCTTCATATTCAAATTGTGTAAGCATAGATTGAAGCCCACCAATTGAGCGTCTGTTTCCTTTAAGCGAATCTAAAGTTTTAGAATTATGAGAATAATATATCAATGGTCTTTTAGCACCTGCAAATGTAATTTTCACATCTTCTGCATCATTACGTTCAATTTTTACGAGAGCCAAGTCCATACCGTCCCTATTATTTGTGCTTTCTTGACTAAGTGCAACAATAATCATCTGATTAAGAGTGTTTAAAATTTCGCTTGGTGTGAAAATTCTTTTGACATTAACAATTTCGTCAAGCATCCTGCTTGCAATCAAGGACATAAATGCTCCCGGAACGCCGTGACCTGTACAATCAACAGCTGCAAGGAAATATAAATTCGGTTCTGGATTAACAAACCAGTAAAAGTCCCCTGATACAATATCTCTTGGTAAGTATATGATGAAATTGTCAAAATGTTTGTCAATAATAGAAATTTCAGGTAAAAATGCTTTTTGAATTGTCAAAGCGTAATTTATACTGTCTCTAATGTGCATATTTACTTCTTCGAGCATGTCTTTTTGCGATTGTAACTCAGCTTTTTGCATTGACAACTCTTCATTTTTCTGTTTAATTTCCTGCTCTTGTTCTTTAAGTTTAGTAATGTTGCTCTCAATAGCAATTAACTTTATCACATTTTCGTTTTCATCTAAAACAGGAGTTAAAGAAGTCTGAACCCATATATCATCACCGGATCTGGTTTTGTTTTTTGCTTCGTAAGTTTGTGTTTTTTTAATGTCAATACATTTCTTAATGATTTCATCTCTTTTAAGATTACTATCAGACAATGCAATTAAACTATCACCTTTTTCGTCAATAAGTAATTGTAAAGTGTATCCGTACATTCTTGTGAAACCTGAATTAACCCATTCAAATTTACTTGTTTTGTCCATAATTATTACAGAATTGTCTGTCTGGCTTGCAACAAGAGATAGTTTAGCTAATTCCTGATTGAATTCTTCTAATTGTTCGGCTTGTTTTGTAATTTCGTCTTTTTGTTTTGCTATTTCAGTGTTTTTGGCAACTAATTCTTTATTAATTTTTTTGTTGATTCTGTATGAACGCCAAATAACGATTGAAAGTAAAATAAATATAATAATGGCAATTACTGAACCTATTATAATTTGCCTTTGAGAGTCAATTTGACTGCTTTGTTCTGCCAATGTTTTTTTCTGTTCATCAATTCTTCTTTGCTGTTCTTCTAATTCTTTTTGTTTAAAATTAATTTCTTCTTTTTTAACTTCAAGCTCTTCGTTTTGTACTTGAATTAAATTCTGTTTTTCATCAATTTCTCTGTTTTGTTCTGCTAAAACAGTTTGGTTTTTCTTTAAAATAACCTCTTGTCTGGCAACTTCTTCGAGGAGTTTCTGTGCGTTTTGTTGCTCAATTCTGAGTTTTTCTTCCTGTTCAACAATCAGTTTGGATTTTTTATCATTTTCTATTCTTTGTTCATCAATTTCAACTTTTAGAATGTCTAATTCGTCTTCTTTTTCAAGCAGTAAAACTTCCTTTTGTTTTAATTCATTCTCTTTAATGTCTAATTCTTTTACTTTTTTATCAAACAGTCCCTGTAAATCTACTTTTGTACCACCTAATGACAATAATTTTTCGGAAGCTTCAATTTTTTCGTCGTAAAGATTTGACGATTGAATTTGAAATTGCTCTCCAACTCCCTTCAGAAGCAAATTAATCATAAAATAGTCTTGATTTTCGGCTTCGTAAGTAATAAGAAGAACACCGGTTCCTTTTATTTTTGTATAAATAGCTTCCAGAAAATCGTTTTTGGTTTCGTCAACGTAAACAACGTTATAATGGTCTAATTGACTGACTCTTACAATATTGTCAACAATAACAGGTTTGTTATTAATTCCTCTTTCTTTTGAAAGCTGAAGTGTATAAGGGTAAACAGGTGAATTTTTTCCGTAAATTGCAATTTTAACAGTGTCAATTTCGCTGTCATTGGGGAAGATTACATTTTCTGTAATTATATATATCCAGTTTGCTTTTAACTGCTCTGGTTTTATTTGTGCGTTTGAAAATAGAAAAGAAAAAATGAAAACCAAAAATAATATTTGAAAACGTATTTTCATTTTATAATTTTATAAACCAACAAGTTATGTCGTCTCTTTGCTCGGTGTTGTTCATATAACTTATAAGTTCGTTTTCTAAAGCCATTTTTTGAATGTTCAAGTCAAAATCTTTAACTTTATCAATTGCTTTAATAATATTTTGCGAACCGAATCTTTTTCTTTTAAAATTATTTTGATCAATAATTCCGTCAGTCATAAGGTATATAATGTCTCCTTTTTGTAAAGAAATATTTTTGGATTCAAAAGATTCAGAATTCCGAGTTTTTTTGACACCACCGATAGAACGCCTTGTTGAAGAAATTTGATTAATTTGCCCTGTTTTTTTGTTGTAAAAATATAAATTTATTTTTGCACCAGCAAAAAAAACATTAAAAAATTTATCATCTTGTTTTATAATTTTACACAATGCAATATCTATACCATCATTATTATTTGTTTGTTCCTGCCTCAAAGCCTTTTTAATTTGCAAGTCTGTCTGTTCCAAAATTTTATGTGGCTCAATATTTTTATCATTATTTAAAATGTCGTTTAAAATTCTACTTGTAATCAAAGACATAAAAGCACCGGGTACTCCATGTCCTGTACAATCAACCGCTGCTGTATAGTATGTGTTTGTTTCATCAACAGGATAAAACCAATAAAAATCACCGGATACAATGTCTTTTGGCCTGTAAATTATTTCTGAATCGAAGTATTTACTTGTATTTTCTTTTAAAGGCAGTATTGCCTGCTGAATGGTTTGTGCATATAAAATACTTGCGCTGATTTTGGTATTTTGCAGTTCAATTTTTTCTTTTTGTAATGTTAACTCATAATTTTTTTCTTTAATTTCCTGTTCAGCTTCTTTCATTGCTGTTATGTCTGCATCAACGATTACAATTTTTTGAATATTGTTGTTTTTATCAATTATCGGTGTTACGTTAGCTTGCAGCCAAATTTCTTTGTTCTGCTTATTATGAGTATTCAGTTCGTAGGTTATAGGTTTTTTGTTTTTGAATAAATAATCGAATTTTTGTTTTATTTCGTTGTCTGTAGTGTCTGAAATTATATTTTTACTCACTTTTTCAACAAATTCTTCGAGTGTAAATCCGAATGTATCTATAAAAGCTTTGTTTACCCATTCAATATTTCCTTTTTCGTCAGTTATAAGAACAGCATTATCTGTTTCACTGACAACAACTGATAATTTTTCTAATTCTTTATTTGAAATTTCAAGCGCTATTGCTTGTTCTTTTATTTCTTCTTCAGCTTGTTTAATTTCGCTGATGTCTGTATCAATTGCTACTAATTTTTCTATTTGGTCTTGTTCGTTAATTATTGGAGTAAGAGTTGTTTTAACCCAAAGTTTGTTTCCATCTCTTTTCGTTGTTTCCTGTTCATAAGTAACATTAACTTTTTCGTTTATGCACTTATTTACATATTTTTCAATTTCAGGATTTTCACTAACGAATTTTAAGTTACTGTCTCTTTCATTAATAAGTAATTGATGAGTATAGCCGTACATTTTGGTAAATCCGGCATTTACCCATTCAATTTCACCGTTTTCGTCCATAATAACAACTCCGTTTTGAGCGTTTTCGGCTACAATTGATAGTTTTTCGAGTTCTTTATTCGAATTTTCAAGTAGTTTTGCCTGATGTTCTATTCTGTCTTTCTGTTGATTGATTTCTTTGTTCTTGGAAGTTAGCTCTTTGTTCATTTTACTGTTTTTCTGCAGAGCACGCCATAAAAAGATCGAAAAAATAAGGACAACAATTAAAAAAATTGTTCCAATCACAATCATACCTTTTTGTGTCTCAATCTGTTGATTCGCATTTGTTAGGTCTGATTTTGCATCGTCAATTTGAGTTTCCAATTTTTTTAATTCGTTCTGCTTGTTCGTAATTTCCTCGTTTTTAGTCTTCAAAATTATTTCTTGTTTATCAAGTTCTGCAATTTTTTCTTGCACTTCCCTTTGTTTTGATTTAATCAGATTTTCCTGATCTGTAAGTTTTTCTTCATTGTTTAATAAAATCTGCTCTTGTTGTTTCAACTTACTTGACATTTCTAAAAGTCTTTCTTTTTGCCTTTGCAATTCAATTTTTTGTTCTTCTATGAGTTGTTTTTGATTTTCTAAATCTTCTTGCAGAACTGCTACTTCTTTTTTCTTTTTTTCAACTTCTTCAATTTGCAGGTCAAGTTGTTTCTTTTGCTGAGCATATAAATCTTTTAATTCTTCTTCTGAACCACCGTGGTACAATAGCTGATCAGTAACTGTTAAGTTATGTGCCTCTATGTTCATTCGGTCAATTTCTATTCTTTTGTCTCCGGAGTCAAATGGAAGTATATTGACCATAATGTTGTCTTTTTCGTCCAATCTGTCAGTAATTAATAATGTGTTCCAGTTTTGAATTATGTCATTAATTCTAAAAATGTCAATATTTTTATCAAAACCCAAATAAAGTATTTGGACATATTCAATTGATTTGACTTTTGTGAAATGTATAACTTCAACTTCTTTGTTGTTAATTTTCTGGTTTTCAGACAGTTTGGAGATTTCTTTGAAAAGATTAGGGGAATTTGTGTAAACACCTATTCTATATTTGTCAATAGCGGGATCTGTTTCCCAAATAACGTTATTTGCAATATTGAATACCCAAATTGCTCTAAAATTATCGTTTTTAGAGTCCATATCCTCCTGACCGGATAAAAAATTCGGAATCAGGATAATTATAAAAAATAATATTAGTTTTAAAGTTTTCAATATCTAAATTTGAAGCCGTAAAAATACAATTTTTTTAAATTTTATAAAATTTTTCGAGAAATTTTAATTTTTTCCTTAAATCCGCAAGTCTTTTCGTAAGTGGTTGCAGGTGAAAACACCTGC
>DYKL01000569.1 GCA_020722645.1 Acetofilamentum sp.
TTTAATTTTAAGCATATTATCTTCAACTGTAATTGTTATTGTTTTTAAAATACAAAGCAAAATAAACATCAAACTGTTTCCGGTTATAGTAATCAATTATTTTACAGCAACTTTTCTCGGATTGATTCTAAATCAACAACAAATCAGTTTTCAGCAAATTGCTTCAAGTTCTTGGATATACGGCGCATTGATAATTGGTGTTCTGCTGATTATCGGCTTTTATTTGATAGGTTATTCAACACAAAAAATCGGAATTGCAATTACAACAGTTACAAATAAAATGTCGGTTGTTTTGCCAATGTTATTCTCAATGTTTTTTTATGCCGAAAGCATATCATTCCTTAAATTAATAGGTATAATTTTAGCACTTTTAGCAATGTTTTTGTCTGTTTACAGAAAACGAACAAAAGATTTTGACATAAAATACGTATATCTGCCTGTTTTGCTGTTCTTTACAATTGGGCTTATAGATTCAGTTGTCAAATATGGTCAGGCAAATTTAACTGATTCCGAAGTGCCTGTTTTTACAGCAATTTCGTTTGGAATAGCCGGCATTGTGGGGATTATCAGTGCTGTTTTTAACACCACAAAATTTAAAGACTTTTTAAATATTAAAATTTTAGTAACCGGAATAATTATAGGTTCTGCAAATTTCGGGTCTATGTACTTTTTGATTTATGCCTTAGAAAAAAGCGGTTTTGACAGTTCTGTCGTTTTTGGTGTTAATAATATCGGAATAATAGCATTATCCGTTCTTTCTGCATTTTTTATATTTAAAGAAAAATTCAAAATCGTTAACTGGTTCGGAATTTTACTTTCTTTGATTGCTATTGCTTTATTAACAGGCTTTTACAAAATAATTTTTGTGTAAAATTTATCTCAATAGCCTGATTATCAAATTTTTATTACAGAAAAATGTATTGCTATCGACAAATCATTAACTCATTATTAATGTTAATTCTTGCTTGTTCTTCATATTTTTCCATAAAAAAATTCGTTTTATAAATTGTTTTCATTTCCAAAAAATGTTCAAGCACCTTTCTCCTTCCTTCAAAATAATCTTTGTCGGAATAAAAGCTGTATTCTTTACGGATTTAGTTGGCATAATCGCTGAATTTTGAAGGATTTTCGCCAAGTATTGATAAATCTGCATCAATCAAAAAATTTGTGTCTGAATCATATTCAAAGAGATGTGTTTTGGTTGCAAGTATTTGTTTTTCAGCCTTGTTAATAATACTTTCCGAAATATCAAGTTTTTGTAATTCTGTTTTCATTTCAGAAACACTAGCTTCTTCGTTATCATTTCTTTTTGGGTTATAAATATATCGTGATAAAATGCTGATATTGTTAAAGTTGGGAAATCGGAAATTTTATCTTTTATATTTTCAAATTGAAAGAAAATTTGAGAAATGTGAGATAAATTATGATAAAACCTGTGTTTTTCGCCATATTTTTCGACAATATTATTCCATAATTCTGTCAATATTTTATTGTTTTTATTGACAAAATGTTTGTTTTCAAAAAAAGTATGTTTCAAATTTAATAATAAATTCATTTTTTTTACCTCTAACGGAACTTACTTTTAAAAAGCGTGGATTTACAGGGCTTTGCTGCTGATTT
>DYKL01000570.1 GCA_020722645.1 Acetofilamentum sp.
CGACTTTATGCCAAAAATGTCAAATTTTACCAACAATTTTTCATAAAAGAGCCACCTTTTTTAAACTTTCAGATTTTTTTGCTTTTTTTGTTATTTCTAAAACAAGATTATTTTTAAATAAATGAGTCCTGTCTAAAAAGCCTGTTTTATTTCAGTTAAATAATATATGTGCTTGATTATCAGTGTTTTTAAAATGTTTTATAATTTATTTAAGATGCTTATTTTCAGTAATTTAACTTTATAGACCCTTACAGGGCATGCTTTTAGACCCTTTCAGGGCAGGCTTTATGAACTTTATAGACTAAACTCATAAATGTATTAAGCAATAATGATATATTGTATAATTTTGCAGTGATTTTTGACGTTAATAAAAGAAAAATATGAAAAGAATAATACTGATAATCAGTTTTCTTATAACAAGTTTGTTTGTTTTTTCTCAAGCTAATATAAGTTTCAAAATTTTGACTTATGGATTTAATCCTTTTAATGATTTAAATAAACCATTGTACAATCCTAATATTTTAGACAGTTCAGGCTTTATGACTTATGAACCCGGATTACAGGTTTCGGCAGAAATATTTAATAATAACACAACTTCAGCAAAATTTATTACAAATTATAATAAAGATCAGGTTGGTTTTCATTCCGGATATTCTCAGTTTTTGATACGTTTTCAAATTATTGACAAAAAAAAATATAATTTTAATATAGGCATTGGTCCTATTATGCATTATCGTAAATCATGGCAACTAATTCCGAATTATCAAGCAGAAAAATATTTTATTGAAAGCGGAATTTCTCAGTACAAAATGACTTGGTTAAGTGGCGAAATTGAATATAATTACAGAATTCACAAAAGATTAAATTTTTCCGTTTCTTTAAATCACATACACCCTCGTTCGGTTGGCTTATATTTTGGTCTGAAAATATGGTTCAAAGTTAAATTTTCAAGTTGCAGTACTTGTCATTCTTATGATTGATAAACAGACACTTGTTGAGTTATCAACAATGAAACAATGAAGCAATGACAACAATGAAACAATTAAAATAATAAAATGAACAACGCAATTAAAATTATCAGAAACGAAGCAAAACTTGAAGAAATTATAAAAAAATGTAATATTTGTTACGTTTCTATGGTTGATGAAGGAAAACCATATATTGTGGCGATGAACTTTGGTTATAAAGATAAAACTTTATATTTCCATTCCGACCAGAAAGGCAAAAAAATTGACGTGCTTAAAAAGAATAATGTTGTAAGTATTTTTTTTACTGCCGATACCGAAGTTTTTGCCAGACACCCCGAAGTTGCTTGTTCTTGGAGAATGAGATACAGAAGTGTTGTTGTTAATGGAGTTGCTGAATTTGTGGAAGATTATGAAGAAAAGGAGAAAGCTCTGTTAATTCTTATGAAAAATTTCACAAATGAACCTATAAAGTTTTCAAAACCGGCAATTGATAATGTTTTGATTTTTAAAGTCAAAGTTCAGGATTGGCGGGGAAGAAGTTTTGAATATTAAAATTTATTAAGGTGCTGTTACGAAATAATATGGTTATTTATGTTTCAATAATTCGTTAATTTTTCAATTAGCGTCATCCTGAGTAATAACGAAGGAAGC
>DYKL01000571.1 GCA_020722645.1 Acetofilamentum sp.
AACTTCATTTTTTTCTCCCTAATTGGTTGAGAAATATTTACAATAAAAGAATAACTTGATTAAAAGATTGTTTTTGCACGCAAACAAACTTTGTTTTACAGAAGGATAACCTTCGTATTGAGACTCGCGCCCTATGTAGGTATTGGTTTTCTCATCAGCATTTACCTCCTTGCTTTGTTTGTTAATAATTTTGTTTGTTGTTTTGTTCATATTCTGTTTTATTAGAAATCAAAAGTTAATTTCTACCTTCAGCGCTTTTTAAAATCAAAATGTCAAAGAGCACAATCCTTCCTTTTCGAAAAAGATTTACTCTTTGTTTTACAATAAGTTACAAAACTTATATAGAGTTTTGGTTTAAAATATCAGAATCCCTCGTACTTGTCAACTCTTTTTTAAATAATTTTTCATTATCGAGGTATAAGATATAAATTTGTCGCTGTCTTGTCAATTAAAAAATGTTTTTTTGTTCTTAGTTCTTTGTTCGTGGTTCAAGGTTTTTTGTTAGGGTTTGTTTCTAACGGTTGCTGAGTAGCGGGGCGTATCGAAGCAACCGATATTGGTATTCCCGATACGAACTTCATTCTACTCGACGAGCGACATACACAGCTTGACGTGTTGCTAAACCAAAACTCTTGCTGGAATAATTATTAACTATTCCACTTATCAATATTCAAAGAACTACCGTTTTTATTCAATCGCTAAGAAACACGGAAAATTTCAACTCCATTATCCGAAGAATAGTAAACCGAATCTACAAGTTTATTCAAAAATATTCCGTGCTCTACAACACCGGCTCTTTCATTTAGCAACGAGCTTAATTCTGCCGGATTGTCAATCTTTCCGAAATATGCATCTATAATAAAATTACCTTCGTCAGTAATAAAGAGTTCGTCAGTTTCTGTTTTTCTAATTTTTGTTTTAGCACCGAGCGATTCAAGAAAATTAATTTCGCTTTCCAGTGCAAATTGCAGTACTTCTATCGGCACAAAAAAATTCGTCCCTAATTTTTCAGATATTTTTGTTTTATCTACAACTATTAATAATCTTTTAGTATTCTGAGCAATCACCTTTTCTCTCAGCAAAGCACCACCACCACCTTTAATTAAATTCAATTCGCTGTCGACTTCATCTGCACCGTCAATTGTTATGTCGATTATGTTGAATTGTTCGTTGTTCTTTGTTCTTTGTTCTTGGTTCTTTGTTCGTGGTTCGTTGTTCTTGGTTCTTGGTTGTTGGTTGAAAAGTTGGTTTAAGGACAGCAATGGGATTCCGAGTTCTGCGGCTAATTCTTCTGTTTTTTTTGAAGTCGGGATACCGTAAATATTTTTCAAATGTCCTTCCTTAATTTTTTTAGCGATTTTAATAGTAGCAAACTTAGCTGTCGATCCCGTGCCCAAGCCAACAATCATACCGTCTTTAATTTCTTCAACTGCCCTTTCAGCCGCAATTTGCTTCAGCTTGCTATAATCCATGATTTAATTCCTAAAAAATTTCGTGCCAGAATGAATTAATTTGAATTCTCAAAAATATTCAATTTTTTGCATAAAATAGGTACGAAAAATTTTCGGGGTTTAAAAATATTTTGCGGTTAAGTTATATTGAAACCGCAAAGGGCGC
>DYKL01000089.1 GCA_020722645.1 Acetofilamentum sp.
TGCACTATGAACTATGCACTATGAACTATGCACTATGCACTATGCACTATGCACTTATTGACTATACTCTGTTTTTATGTTCATTTTGCAGTTTTGACAATCAAATTCCAAAGTAAATATTTTATCTTTAAGTTTCAGGTATTTTATGTTAATATCTTGATTTTTAGTTTGATATTTCGGGCATAAATTCATATTGTATTTTATGCAGGTTTTTGTTGTCATAACAATTTTGTCTGATTTATCTTGTTGTAATTCAAATGCTTTTTGAAATTCGGATACCTGATGTCTTTTGAAGAATTGTTCTGCAAGTGAATTTGAAATATTTGCCCGATAATCTAATATTTTTTTATAATAATGTGTGTTATTTTTTTCTATTTGCTTTTCTTGTTTTTTATATGAAGATGTAATAATATTTTCAAATTCGTCTAAAAGTGTGCGTCTGAATTGATTAATTTTTGCTGTTGCTATAAAAAAATTGTCAGATAAATTAATATCACAATTTTCGACAATAAAAAAAGTGTTGCCTGTCTTAATAAGTTGGTTTTTAATGTTTTCTGAGCTATTTTGCTCACTTTTCGATAATTCTTTTTCTGTTTCAATAATTTTGGTGTGTTTAAATATTTTATCTGTTGTTTCTACTTTTAAGAAGAAACCTTTATCTATATCACTAAAAGAGATGTTAATTTTGACAAATCTGCAATTTTCTACATGTGATAATTTTTTATAATAATCTTGATCAGCATTTCTGTATAATTTTGTTCCGTTTTCTATAAAAATGTTTTCTTTAATGAAAATTTTGTTGTTTTTTGTGGTGTTTACGTTAAAACCTTTTAAACTATTGTTTTTATCTAAAAAACAAAGACCGTCAGCATTATTTATTTTAAAATTAGAGTCAATTTCTATTACATTTTTATAACTTGAAACTACTTTACCGATATATTCTCCTGTTGATTTTGGTGATAATGAATTGTTTTTTTCTCTCGGATTTTTTAAATAATATTCAGTAAAGCCACGATTAAAAGTTTTATCGGGGTTAGGCTGAAAATTAAAAATAAATGTTCCAACGGAAGTTTTTTTGTATGTACTCTTATTTTCAAGTATTTCGTCAATTTTTTGTCTGTAAAATGCAGTTATGTTTTTGACATAGTTAATATCCTTTAATCTTCCTTCTATTTTGAATGAACTTATACCGGCTTCAATCATATCTTTTAACGACATAGAGCGATTCATGTCTTTGAGGGATAAAATATGTTTGTCTTTGGTGATAATTTTTTTGTTTTCGTCCAAAAGCTCATATTTCAGACGACAGGCTTGAGCACATTCGCCTCTGTTTCCGCTTCGGTTGCCTAAAAAAGCACTCATATAACATTGACCGCTGTATGAAACGCACAAAGCTCCGTGAACAAAACATTCTAATTCAATATTTGTTTCTGAATTAATATGTTTAATTTCGGTCAATGATAATTCTCTTGCAAGAATTACACGCGAAAAACCGACTTTTTCAAGAAATTTGATTTTTTCGATTTCAGTATTATGTGTTTGTGTGCTTGCGTGGAGTGGGATAGGGGGCAGGTTCATCTCCAAAATTCCGAAATCCTGAATAATTAATGCGTCTGCACCGGCTTCGTATATCTCATAAATAATTTTTTCGGCTTCATTTAGTTCATTTTCGTACAAAATTGTATTAAGAGCAACATATACTTTTGCGTTGAATTTATGAGCATAATTGCATAGTTTTTCTATGTCTTCGATTGAGTTTCCTGCCGAAATTCTTGCACTGAATTTTGGTGCTCCTATATAAACTGCGTCTGCTCCAAAATTTATAGCTGAAACTCCTTGTTCGTAGTTTTTTGCCGGACTAAGTAATTCAATTTCTCTTTTTTTTTGAGGCATTATAAAAGAATAGATTGTTCTGTTGAATTGCAAATTTAAAAATTAAATCTTATAATGTATTCATTTTCAAGTTTGTATTTTTTTAAAAATTTGCTTTGTCCGACAATTATGCTGTCAATAGCTCTTTCGTAATTGATGAAACCATTTTTGCCGAAGGGAATTATTTGGTTTAAAATTTCTTTCGATTTTTTATTGTCTGATTTTATTAGGATTTCAATCAATGGTGTAAAATCTGAATCTAAACTACTTTTTATTATATCAAATGATTTGATTATCTGTGGTTTAAATAAGTTGTCTGTTTCGTAAAACTCATATTCCGAAAGTGTGTTTTTTCCTTCGTTTATTTTTGAATACGTTTTTTCTATGAGTTTATTCATTAATAATGTATCAAGATTATTATCAGTTTTAAATATTAAAGTTGAGTCCTCATCAAGTCTAAATTTTACAGTCAGTAAATAGTTTTCGAGGCTGTCAAGCGGGTTTTGAACACTAATAACAACTGGTGCCAAAATTTGATTATAATCTTGCGGATTTTTAATTGTTTTTGAGTTATCACAACTTACAAACAAAAGCAAAATTGAAAAAAAGATTTTTGATTTCATTTTTTTATTTTTACAAAAAAAAACCCGTCATTGACGGGAATAAATTTTTTAATAGCCAGGACAAGGCAATGGTCCGTATCGTTTTTTTGATTTTAAATCTGTATTGAATTTATATGAAATTGAAATTTCGTGAGAACCACCTGTTTTAGTAAGTAATGGACTAACTGTCAGGTCATAACTATAGCCGATTGTGAAATTGTATATTCTGTAACCGACAACAATAATAACAGCGTCAATAGAAGGAGAACTAACAATGTTCATATAAGGTAATCCTCTTACCCATAATCCGAGTGTAAAAGGTTCGTGGTCCCAGTATCCTCCAAAATCCATTTGATCTGAGTTTCCTTGTAGTCTGTAATATGCCGAAACAAAGAACCAGTCTTGGATACTGCTTGATGATCTATGTCCGTATTTGCCTTTGCTGTCTAATTTGAATTTGTATCCTGCAAAAGCGGAATATTTAACCGGTACTTTGTAATCGGGATCATAAAATGCATCAGATGGTCTGAAAAGATGATCTGCCGATAATCCAACCCAATAGCTTGGGGCATAAAATAAAATTGAAGACGTAGCATCTACATAAGTTTTTTTAACTTCTGAAGGTGGAGGTTCAATAGTCATCGGATATGGTGGACCGTCTGATGTAATTTGGTCTGCAAAAAGCAATTTGTTAAATTCAATACTCCTTTGCGACATCTTAAACTGAATACCGGGTCTGAAATATAGTTGTAAATTTTTGTTTAACAAAGCATACCATGAATACAAAACGCCTACCTCTGTACGTGCTAAATTTCCTGCTCCGGCTTGATCTCTGAGTAGTAAAACGCCAAATCCACTGCTAACTCTTGGAACATTAATATCATAAGCCATCGCATAAGTTACGAATATGCCATTAATTTTAGCCCATTGGTCTCGGTAGTTGAAGCTAATTCTGCTACTTTCTACTGCGCCTGCAAAAGACGGAGCCAATATTGTAGGTGTTGAATAGTATTGAGAAAATTGAATATATTGGGCATTGATTTCGATTGCTGCAACAAAGAAGATGAGTATGAAAAATTTAATGCTTTTCAAGAAGATTCTTTTTTTAGATTTAATTAAATAACGTTGCCTTTTGTCAAATATTATTTATTGTATTAACATAAAAAATAAACAATATGAGTTTTTACAAAAAATCTGCCAAATATTAAAAAAAAAATACAAACAACAAAATGTTTTTGACGAAAATATATTTGGTTTTTATAATTTTTCAGGCATATTCTTCTTCAACTTTTAAATTTTCAATTATAAAGTTCTGTCTGTCAGGTGTATTTTTGCCCATATAAAAATCTAAAAGATGATTTACTGTGTCATCTTTGTTGAGTTTTACTGTTTCCAATCTGATGTTTTCATTGATGAAATGTTTAAATTCGTCGGGTGAAATTTCTCCCAGTCCCTTAAACCTTGTTATTTCGGCGTTTTTTCCTAATTCTTCAAGTGCAGTCTGTTTTTCTTGTTCGTTGTAACAATACATCGTTTTTTGTTTGTTCCTCACCCTGAATAACGGTGTTTGCAGTATGTGGATATGTTCTTGTTTTATTAGTTCAGGAAAAAAATTCAGGAAAAAAGTTATTAATAATAGTCTGATATGCATTCCGTCAACATCAGCATCGGTTGCAATAACTATTTTGTTGTATCTCAGGTTATCCATTGTTTCTTCAATATCTAATGCAGCCTGCAAAAGATTAAATTCTTCGTTTTCATAGATAACTTTTTTGGTTAATCCATAAGTATTCAATGGTTTTCCTCTGAGACTGAATACTGCTTGTGTATTGACATCTCTTGATTTTGTGATACTGCCGCTTGCAGAGTCTCCCTCAGTAATAAACAGTGTTGATTCGAATCGTCTTTCTTCATTGCTATTGAAGTGAATGTCGCAATCCCTTAATTTTTTGTTGTGCAAACTGACTTTTTTTGCTCTTAATTTTGAAATCTGTTTAATATTTGAAATTGCTTTCCTTTCTTTTTCTGATTCTTGAATTTTTCTGAGCAACATATTTGATGTTGCTTCATTTTTGTGTAAATAATTGTCCAAATGTTTCGCCAGAAAATCCAAAACATAATTTCTTATGTTCACACCTTCAGGTGACATTTCTTTTGAGCCTAATTTTGTTTTGGTTTGAGACTCGAAAATCGGGCTTTCTATTTTGATACTGACAGCTGCAATTATTGATGAACGAATATCATTAAAATTCAAATCTTTTTTGTAATAGTCTCTGATAACTTTGACATAAGCCTCTTTAAATGCCTGCAAGTGTGTCCCGCCTTGAACTGTATATTGTCCGTTAACAAAGCTGTAATACTCTTCGCCGTATTGAATTCCGTGTGTTATTGCAACTTCAATGTCTTCGTCTTTTAGATGGATAATAGGATATAAAATGTCTGTGCTTATTTTGTCATTCAGTAAGTCTATTAAACCTTCTTTTGAATAAATTGTCTGACCGTTGTACAAAATTTTTAAGCCTGAATTCAAATAGGCATAAGTTTTAAGCATTTGTTCAACATAAGATTTTCTGAATCTGTAGTTTTCGAACAATGTGATATCAGGAGTAAAAATTATTTCTGTTCCGTTTTTTTCGTTTGTTGTTTCAAGCGGGTATTCCTTGATAAGAATGCCTTTTTCAAACTCAACTTTTTTCTTTTGTTGTTCTCTGAAAGCTGTAACAGTAAATTTTGATGATAAAGCATTTACTGCTTTTATCCCAACTCCGTTTAAACCTACTGATTTCTTGAATACTTTTGAATCGTATTTGGCACCGGTGTTCATTTTTGAAGCAACATCCATTACTTTTCCCAGTGGAATTCCACGACCGAAATCCCTGATTCTGATAATTTCGTCTGTAACTTCAACAATTATTTCTTTACCAAAGCCCATCATATATTCGTCGATGGAATTGTCTATTACTTCTTTTAGAAGCACATAAATACCGTCATCGGGACTTTCGCCATTGCCTAATTTTCCGATATACATACCGGGACGCTGACGAATATGTTCCTGCCATTCGAGAGTTTTTATGCTGTCTTCTGAATATTTTGCTGTCATCATCCTAAAAATTTTACGCAAAAGAAATAAAAAAAAATTAAATATTAAAAATCAGTTATCCACATTTTTTTAAACATTCCCGTCAAAAAATAGTTTGTGTGATATTTATTTTTGTTATTTTTGTTTAATTTTTAATAACTTATAAATTTTCAGTAAAGATTATAATACTGTTAATCAGGTGATTATTTGTTGTTTATATATAAAAATAAACATATAAATTTTTACTTTTTGTAAACAATAATTTTAATAATATATAAAAAAAATCAAATTATGAATGTGAAAAAAATCTTTTTATTGTTAATAATTTTTCTAATAAATTTTGATTTGATCTCTCAGACTAATCTTATTTATGACGAAAATTTCAACGATTCTAATACAGAATGGGATAAAAACGATAAAAACGAAGGATATTCAAACGTGCAAAATGGTGTTTTAATGATAAAAAGTTCGCCTGAAGCTAGCTTGCATTGGTTTGGTTCTCAAATTTTTATTAATTACAAAATGGATTTTACAATTGAGACTCAAATCAAACAAGTTTCAGGTAAAAACAGCCAAGGTTATGGAATTATTTGGGGTTCGAGAGGATGGGAAAATTCATATTTTTTTCTGATTTCTTCAAGTGGTTATTATTCGGTTGGCGCGTATTTTCGTTCTGAATACGAAGAAATTCAACCGTGGACCAAATGTGAAAATATTAACCCGATAAGAACATATAATACATTAGCTGTCGAAAAAATTGATAAAACTTATATCTTTTATGTTAATGATGATGCTGTTTATACCACCAATTTCAGACCATTTTACGGACAGATACAAGGTTTTATGTTGCAAGGGGATGTAAATTGTTATGTTGATTATCTGAAAGTTTACAATGACAAACCTGATATAGATATAGCAGAAATTCAGTTCAAAGGTTCAAAGAAAAATATCGGACCAAAAGTTAATTGCTCTGAAACTGATATTGCACCAATTATTTCAGCTGACGGAAAAATTTTGTATTTTGCAAGAGGCAATTATAAAGGTAACTACAACGGAACCAACGACGAAGCTGATATCTGGTATAGCGAAAAGTTGCCTGATGGAAGTTGGAGTGCTGCTAAAAACATAGGACCTCCTTTAAATAATACAGGTGTTAATGTTGTCGTTAATGCTATGCCTGACGGAAATACACTTTTCCTTGAAGGTTTGTACAATAGCGACGGCAGTTTTCGTTCTGATCAGGGGATTTCTGTAACTCACAGAACTGCAAATGGTTGGGCTGTCCCTAAACAGGTTAAGATTGATAATTTTTACAATAAAAATATTTACGAAACTTATTTTTTCACAACCGATCAGAGAGTACTTATTATGTCGATAGAACGTGATGATACTTATGGTGATAAAGATTTATATGTTAGTTTCAGAAAATCAGACGGTTCATATTCAGAACCAAAAAATATGGGACCTGTATTAAATACTTTCGGAGACGAAGGTACTCCTTTTATGGCTCCTGACAACAAAACTTTATATTTTTCAACAAGCGGAATGAAAGGTTTCGGCAGTAACGATATTTTTATGTCAAAACGTCTTGATGACACTTGGTTAAATTGGTCAAAACCGAAAAATTTGGGAGAAGAAATAAACACATCAGACTGGGATACATACTTATCACTTTCGGCAAGAGGTGATACTGCTTTTTTGGTTTCTACTGCAAATTCTTATGGTTACGAAGATATTTTTATAATTGCTATGGAATCAGATTTTAAACCCGAACCGGTTGTTTTAATTAAAGGAAAAGTTTTAGATTATGAAACTAAAAAACCTGTAGGTGCAGAAATAACATATCAGGATTTGGCTACCGGAGAAGAAGTCGGAATTGCACAGTCTGACCCTAAAACCGGTGCTTACCAGATTGTATTGCCTTATGGTAAATTGTATGGTTTCAGAGCTGAAGCTGATAAATATATCGCACAGAATGAAAATATAGATTTACGTAAAGTTTCTGGATATCAGGAAATTACTAAAAATTTATATCTGATGAAAATGGAAGTCGGCGAAGTAATTGTATTAAATAATGTGTTTTTTGAAAAAGCTTCGCCAAAGCTCATAAACACATCTTATTCAGAACTTGACCGTATTGTCAAAATTATGAAAGACAACCCGACAATGAAAGTTGAACTGATGGGGCATACCGATAACAGAGGTGATAAAGATTTGCTGATGAAATTATCACAGGACAGGGTAGATGCCGTAAAAAATTATTTAGTAAGCAAGGGTATTTCTGCTACAAGAATTAAAACTTCTGCTTATGGCGGAACTCAGACTATTCATAAAAATGACACTGAATTTGAACATAGCAAAAACAGAAGGGTGGAATTTAAAATTTTAGAGTTGTAGTATTTTCTATGTCGAAAAAAGTTATAATTTCAGTTACAAACGATTTATTCAGCGACAACAGAGTTCATAAAGTAGCTCAGACATTACACAATAATGGCTTTGAGATTTTATTAGTAGGCAGATTGTTAAAAAATAGTCCGGAAATTAAACGTGAATATAAAACCAAGAGATTCAGGCTGTTGTTTAATAAATCTGCTTTTTTTTATTTTGAATATAATCTGAGATTGTTTTTGTTTCTGATATTTGCAAAAGCTGATGTTTTTTTATCAAACGATTTAGATACACTTTTAGCAAATTTTTTAGCTTCCAAGATTAAAACAAAAAAGTTGGTTTACGACAGCCACGAACTTTTTACTGAGGTTCCGGAGCTTATAAAAAGACCAAAAATTAAGAAAGTTTGGGAAAAAATTGAAAAATTTTGTTTGCCCAAAGTAAAAACTTCATACACTGTTTGTGATTCGATAGCAGAATATTATTTCAATAAATATTCTGTTAAGATGAACGTTATTAAAAATTTGCCGTTTTATTATGAATTTGAATCACCGTTTATCAAAGAACAAAATTCCAAGAAAATATTGCTGTATCAGGGTGCTGTTAATATCCAGCGAGGGCTTGAAGAGATTGTTGATGCGATGAAATTTATGAAAAATTTTGAACTTCATATTATTGGCAGTGGAGACATAATGGAGGATTTGAAAAATGAAGTCAAAGATGCTAATTTGGGTGATAAAGTAAAATTTTTTGGTAGAATATCTGTGGAAGAATTAAAAAAATTCACACTAAAAGCTGATTTGGGGCTTTCATTGGAAAAAAATGCCGGATTGAACTATTATTATTCATTGCCTAATAAAATTTTTGATTACATACAGGCAGAAGTACCTGTTTTATGCTCCGATTTGCCGGAAATGAAAAATGTTATAAAAAAATATAATATTGGAGAGGTTTTACTTTCACATAACCCCGAAGAATTAGCAAAACAGATAGAAAATATTTTTAAAGACAACGAAAAATTAAGTCTTTGGCATAAAAATTTAGTTAATGCTAAAAAGGAACTTTGTTGGGAGAATCAGGTGAAATTGCTTTTGAGTATTTTTAAGTAGGCTATTCTGTTTAAAAGAACAATATATCAATATTCCCAATTATGTGGTTGTTATCAGTAGGAGTAGATTTATATTCAATTTTGTAGCTCTTTTTAGAAATAATGCTCATTAGATTATCTATCCAGCCTCCGATATTTGGCATCATAAGTTCCTGACCTAAAAGGAAACCTCTTACTTCAAGAGCGATTTTGGATTCTGAATGAGTAATAACTTCAATGTTTATTTCTTCTGAGTAATAAGTTGAGGAAATTGTAGATACTTTTTTAACGATGAAATCAATTGAAGGTATTTTGATGAAAATTTTATAAATGCCTGTTAAAGCCTTTTTGCCGCCGAATTTTCCCATTTCATAAGCAGCTTTAAATACATCTCCTTCAAAAAATACTAATCCTAATGTTTTAATGCCGTCAATATGTCCGGCTTGCAAAGAATACCAATTTGTTGATAAAATCATATCTTTGAAAATGTCTTTGCTTTTGGGCGGTAATTTATCAAACCATTCATTATATCTGCCGTTAAATTTTTCTTTAATAAATTCAGCAATATAATTTAAAGATGGTCCTTTTATTTGTATTTCAGACATTAAGATTAGTTGTAATTGTTTTTAAAAAATTCAAAATTATATAAAATATTTAACTAAAGATAATTTTATGCAATTTTTTTGTTTTTTTTTAATTTATTCCTGCAAATCCGATATTTCAAATTCAAATATTTGACTTGTAATTATCTTATTATCAGATATTTCAAATTTGCAATCAGAAGATTTTTTCAGGTTTTCGAAATTTGTATTATTCTGCAAAAAAAGATTGTTTTTTACGTAAAGCTCTGTTTTAAAAACTGATTCGTTAAAATTCAAGAAATTATTTACTGTACAGTCATTAAACGTAAAATTTAATTTTGAATGTATCTTAACAAATTCAGTTCTTCCCTGAAAATTACAATTTGAAAAATAAACTTTTTGATCAAAAATTGAGTAATTTAGTTTAAAAAAACCATTAGATTGAATATTTTCAAAATTAGAAGTGTTTTTGAAATTACAATTTGAAAAATTAGAATTGCGATTAAAAAAGCAGTTGTTAAAAGAGGCAACTTCCTGAAAAAGCCCATTCATAAAAGTTACATTGCCGTAAAAACTTGAATTGGTAAATTTAACTTTTTTTTCGTATGTGTTGTCTCTAAAAAAGGCATCATTAGCATAAAAAACAGCACCTTCAAATTTAACTTCGCCTGAAAATGTACAACCTGTAAATTCTACAACATCATTAAAAGAATTCTGCCTGAAATTTACATCTTTGTCAAAAGTGCAATTCATAAAAGTTACCGGTTTATTGAAAACACAAACATAAGCGTATTTGTCTTCAATTCTGAAACCTGAAATACTGTCAGTAAAATGACAATCAACAAAAACCAAAGGAACATCTATTTCTGCCACTCCGATATTCGGGTTACGCGTATATTTATCGGCAACGGAAGTGAAATCTATATTTCCTCTTATTTCACTGCTTACTATTTCTACTTTTTCTGATTTATTTATTTTATTTAAAATAAAATCAGCATTTAATTCTTTTTCGGTTGTTTTTGAGTTTTTGCATCCAAAAAAAAGAATAACTGAAAATAATAAAATAAATGGAAATTTGTAGTGCATAGTGTTTGAGTTTGTCGAATTGTATAATTTCATGGCATTGTTAATTTAGTATAGATAAAACACCATTCCATTTTAACATTAAAAGT
>DYKL01000090.1 GCA_020722645.1 Acetofilamentum sp.
TTATACCAAACATTAAAATTTGTTACCAACATTCTTTAATAAAAGAGCCAAAAAAGATAATTATTCCATCTTAATATTAAGGAAAAGAAAAATATTTTTTTGAAATTTTATTAGTAATCAGACAACTAATTTTGGATTTTGATTGTCCTTTATAAAATCAGAACCCCAAAATTTATTGCCATGAAAAAAAATATACTTTTTTAGTTATTTCCTTTTTGTTTTTTATTACTCTGCAAAATAATCTTCTTGCTCAGGTAAATGCCGGCGAAGATCAGGAAATCTGTGTTGACACTGCTATTATGCACGCAACAAATCCTTTTCCTCAAACAGGATACTGGGAGTTGATTTCAGGTGCGGCAACTATTGAAAATTCAACTTTATACAACACAAAAGTTATCAATATTGCACAAGGCGAAAATATTTTCAGGTGGGTGGTTGGTGCTTTTTCTGATACGGTAGTTATTACGAATAATAGTTTTGAAGTTGATGCCGGTGATTTTCAGTGGGTTATGTTACCAAATGCTTATTTGAATGCAACAGAAATTCCAAATACTATTGGAACATGGTCTGTAGCATACGGTTCAGGTGAATTTGAAAATTCCAATAGTGGGTCAAGTTTTGTTAACAATATAAATTTTTGGAACAATGATTTTGTTTGGACAATTTATAATCCCCAAACTGGATGTTCAAATTCAGATACTGTTGTAATATTTTTTTATAGTATAGATGAAGGTCCTTCTTTGCCTATTTATTTATGTTCAGACACTACAACAATCGAAGCCTATGAAATTCCGGATTTTACAACTTTTTGGTCTGTACATTTTGGATTTTGCAGATTTGAAGATTCAACTTCTGTGAAAACTCATATTTATGATATTTCAATAGGTCTTAACATAGTAGCGTGGAATATAAGTAAAAACGGATATCTTGTTAAGGATACTACTTATATTTATAATTATAACTTTGAATTGGATGCCGGTACTGATACAATAATCAATGAAAATAATTTTATTTTAAGCGGTTCAGAACCGTTAAATACTCCTTTTAATATGAATTGGTTAGGAGAGTGGTCTTTGATTGATGGTTTCGGAGATATTCAAGAGCCTTCAAATTTGATAACTAATGTAACAGATTTGAATGAAGGTGAAAATATTTTTGAGTGGTTTGTTCAATTTTCATTTTCTGATTTTTATTGTTATCACTCTGATACTGTTTCAATAACCTTTAATCCCCTTTATTTTGAAGATAATTCACAAAAATTTTTTGTTTTCCCAAATCCATCTTCCGGTTTGTTCACAATCAAAAGTCCGATTTTTGAAAATGATGTAACTATTGAAATAATTGATTCAAAAGGTTTAAAAATTAATTACAAAACATCTGAACATCAGGTAAATACGTTAAATTTTGATTTGTCGGGTAATCCTTCGGGAGTATATTTTATTAAAATTCAAAGCGAAAAAGAAGTTATTATAAAAAAGGTGGTGTTGGAGTAAAAAAAAAAATCTGGATAAACTAACAAATTGATTTGTAATTTTTTCAGATTGTAAAACAAAAAAGTGTGAGAAAGCTGAACTCAAGTTATAAATGCAATTTTATTAAAGATCGCTACGATAAATATCAACATGCCCGGACATAATTTTTTTTTTTTCCTGATTTTGAAAGATGTAATAGTATGTTCCGTCAGGCAAATTGTCGCCGTTCCAGTCGTTTTTGTAATGGTCTGACTGATACACCAATTGCCCCCAACGATTGTAGATTAAAAGTTGCCAGACATCATATTTTATGCCTTTGATGTAAAAAATTTCATTTAATCCGTCATTATTTGGCGTAAAAATATTCGGAATATCAACTTCGCCGCAATATTCAAATTCCACATAAACTGCATCTGCATCTGTTCCGCATATATTTGTTGAATATAATATGTATGTTCCTGTCTGACTGACTTCTATAAAATTTGCGGTGCTGCCGTCACTCCACAAATATTCACAATTAATCGGATTTGCATACAAAATTATTATTTCATCTTCGCATAACAATGTGTCATTACCCAGATAAACATCAGGAAAATCAACAGATTCGACATTTATTGTATCGGAAAACTCACAAAAATTACTGTCAATTATTTTTAACCAATATTGACCTTCATTATTTACAACATAATAATTATTTGTTGTTGAATCAGACCATAAATAATGCCCTTCAATATTGGGATTCAAGGATATTTGAGTTTCAGGACACAAAATTGTATCATTACCTAAGTCAAAAACCGGTAATAAATATTCTGAAATGCTTATTGTATCTGCATTTTTGCAGCTCAGACTGTCTGTTATCTGCAAAATGTATGTTCCTGATTGTTTAACAATAATTGAATTGGTTGTATCTCCGGTATTCCATAAAAAATGTGCATTTTCATATTCCACCGAAACTAAAACTGAATCATAACTGCAAAAACCTGTGTCAGTGCCGATATTAAACTCGGGAATCGGGCTTGTAGATATAATAATTGAATCTGAATTAAAGCAAAAAGTGTAGTTATTAACAACTTCAACCGAATAAAAACCGGCTTCATTTATCCAAATAACGGAATCAATTGATGAATTGTTCCACGAATATGAACAATTAAGGTTATAAGCATCAAGCAAAAGTGAATCACCTGAACAAATAAGAGTATCAGCACCTAATTCCACTTCTGGCAAAGGGTTAATCTGAATAATTCTGTGTTTGTCGTAATCAACGCCATTACGCCATATAACAATGTTCACATCATACAGACCGGGTAAAAGATAGAGATGTTTCGGGTAAAAATCTTGGCTTGTATTTTCGGCAGAGAGCGGATCGCCAAAATCCCAAAAAACAGAGTCAATTCCTACTGTATCTTGCAAAAAAAACAAAGTACTGTCCCCGTAACAATAATTAATATACTGAAAATCAGGGGGCAAAAAATATGTTTGAATAAAATCAGGCAAGCCCATTCTGCTTTGTCTGCCCAATAAGTATAAACCATTTAGTTCAAAATTACAATCAATACCGCTTTCTGTAGGGTTATTAACAACTCCCAGATAATCGCTGTACTCATGAGCAAGGTATAATTTGCCGTCGGTAGCAAGCTGAACTGCCCCAAAAAAATTACTTGTGGGTGAAGTACCTATTTCAACAATTGAATTTATTATATCATCTGGATTATCAGAAGTAATATCAGCCTGATACAACGAAAACATTGATGTCATATACAATTTTGTTGCATCTGGCGAAAACTCAACTCCGTAGGGCGAACCCGGGGCTGGAATTGTTATAGGATTAGTAATTTCACCTGTTTCATTATTAAAATCAAAAAGCTCAAAAATCATTGAAACCTGTATAGCAGAAGCTATTCGTGACCCATCTGGAGAAACTCTCATATATCCGACTGCATTATTTCCGTGCAAACCTATATCAGCGTGGGTCGCTCCAATTTCAAATATCTGCGGAATCGTATCCACTCCGTCGGGCGTTACTATGTAAACAAAAAAGGAATCTGTTTCCCAACCGTGAGTTATAACCCAAAAATCAGTATTATTTTTATGTCTTATTGCCGTAACCTTCTCAGATACGGGCGTTACAAGCTGATGATTTTTTTCGGTAATTGCACCCAGACCATTGTTGTAATTGATATTAACTAACGAATAACAAAGTCCGTAATCACCTCCTTCCGCATCAACAGTAAAAATAAAGTATAAAGAATCGTGTTCAGGGTAAGGGATAATTATAGCAGATTCGGTAGAACTTGGATGACCGTTCAAATCAAAACCATTATCCATAGGCTGATGCGATGCATTCCAGACACTGTCGCCATCGGTATAAAGAATCAGTTCACCGTATCTGTTGCAGAAACTTGCAACGCCTTCCCATCGGTTAATTCTGCCATCGGTTACAGGAATTGCTGCACCTGTGTTAAAATTTACTCCGGCATAAGTTCCAAAATACCAAATATTTGCCTCTCGTTGTGCAAATGAATCTGAAAAAACAAAAAAAAGAAAAAATATTATTACAATTTTTTTGTAATTCATTCAAAAATAAAATCATTTTTACATAGACAAAAATAATTTATTTTAGTTTGCTAAAAAAATAAAAAAATGAATTAAAAATTTCAAAATTCATCTAAATTTGTCGATTATTAACCAAAAAATTACAACTATGATAGTTACAACAACAGAAACAATTCCGGGAAAACAAATAGTAGAAATACTTGGTATTGCAAGAGGCAGTACAGTAAGAGCAAGAAATATAGGACACGATATTTTTGCAGGTTTAAAAAACATTGTCGGCGGCGAAATTTCTGAATATACAAAATTGCAGGCAGAATCAAGGGAACAGGCTTTTCAAAGAATGGTTGATGATGCAGAAAGATTAGGTGCTGATGCAATTATTACAGTGCGTTTTGCAACATCTGTCATTATGCAAGGGGCTTCGGAAATGTTAGCTTATGGTACAGCAGTTAAAATTCAGTAATTTATGGAAAAAATAGCTGCAATTGTAATTAGCTTCTATGGTCTTGGAGCTTTGTTCGTTATAGTATCAATAATTGTGCTGATTATTCTTCGTGTAAAAAATAAAAATAAAGAAAAATTTGAGAGACGCGATAATTGAGTTTATAGAAATTAATAAATTATTACATTGTTAAATTATTGGATTACGCCTAAAAAATTGTCGATTTGTCGAGTTTATTAGTTATTAAGTTTCAAATTTATCAATTAACACAATGTAACAATGACAACAATGAAACAATGTTGCAATGAAATTAACGGTTATAACAATAGTTTTTAACGACAGAATAAATTTAGAAAAGACCATAAATTCAGTATTATCGCAGACAAATCAAAATATTGAATATATAATTATTGACGGTGCTTCGACTGACGGCACAGTTGATGTTATAAAAAAATATAACAATAAAATAAGTTTTTGGCAAAGTGAACCGGACAAAGGTTTGTACGATGCAATGAACAAAGGCTTGGAAAAAGCAACAGGCGATTATTTGTGCTTTTTAAATTCAGGCGATTTGTTTTACGACGATACAACCGTTGAAAAAATATTCAATTCCTCTGATAAAAAAGTTGATGTTTTTTACGGAGAAACTGTCATAATTGATAATTCCGGCAAAATTAAAGGTAGCAGAAGATTAGCTGCACCGGATGAACTGAATTGGAAATCGTTTAAAAACGGTATGCTTGTGAGTCATCAGGCGTTTATTCCGTCAAAAGAATTAACTTCTAAGTATGACTTAAAATATAAATATTCTTCTGATTTTGACTGGTGTATCAGAATTTTAAAAAAGGCAGAAAGTATTTGCAATGTTAATCAAAACATTATCAGATATTTAGACGGTGGATTGACAAAAAAACGTTTGATTAAAAGTTTGAGAGAAAGATTTAGAATTATGGTAAAAAACTATGGTTTTTTCACCACAATTTGGATACATATCAGAAATGGCGTAAAATTCAGCTTTTTTGTGCTGAAAAAAAGGTGGTTTTAACCTATTTCAAACTCTTTATGATAAATTTTATTTTTTTTAAACAATTCTATAGAAACCCAATATATCTGATTTTCCCAATATTTTATAATTTTTTCACTATCAAAAATCATTAGTCCATCAACATCAATTTCCTCAAAATCACTTCTTTCTCCCATTGTAGAAGTATAAAAATCGGTGATTATTTTCATTGTTTGATTTGCAATTGAATTAGCATTTTCTAAATCTGTTGCTACACCCCTTACAACATTTTCTTCGCCCCAGTTATTCCCGCTTTGTATTACATAAACTGACATTTTTTAATTTTCTGGTATAAGTTGTTTCAATTTTTGAGTATAATTAACTACTTGACTGTTAATCCCTTCGATTATGTCGTGATATTTTTTTTCTTCTTCTTTTGTTTTGGCAGAAAGTTTTAGTTCTTCGTATTTGTGCATCAAATAGGACAATTTACGGATAACATCTTTAAGGTTTTTTTCCTGCTCTTTCACTTTGCTAAAGTCTAATTGTTTTGCCGAAGTTTCGTTTAAGTCCAAAAAAAGCTCTTTATCAATCATTTGATTTATTTCAGTCTGCATTTGCTGACTTTCTTCAACCAGATTGAATTTCAGATTACTGCTCATCTCATCAATAAAATCCCAGTCATCATCTTTAACGCCTACAATTTCATCAGTTATCTCAAGAATATTTACAACAAATTTATTAACAGCATAAAAATATGACTGATTGTCAATCTGACTTGTGTTGAAACGTGATTCTAAATTATTGTATTCTGAAAGATTATTTGAAATTTTATGTTTTACTTTATCATTTTCTGCATAATTGCTAAGATATTCAATCGCTTTTTTGTAATCACGATTTCGGAGTAAAACTTTTACGGTATTTCTAATATTTTGATTATCTGTCATTTTTTTTATTTAATAAAGTATCAAAAAGTAGTCCAAACTTAACTTATACGAGTAAAATTCTTGTGTTAAAGATAATAAAAAAAATTATAAATGTGGATTCTATTTTATTTTTTTTCGACAATTATTAAAGCATAAAAATCACAACATATTATAAAATAAGCACATAAATAACTTATCAACAAAAAAAGCAGATTTAAAAAATTGATTTTAAGAACTTTTACGAAATAACATAGTTATTATGCTTTTGTTTTAAAACTAATAATTGTTTATTTACTTAATAACTTTACAAACTCTTAGTATGGGACAGCGGTTCTTATGACTTCCAAATATTTATTCCACATTATTCCTGTAGTTTTAAATTCTTTTCCAAACATAGTTCTTTCAAAAATTTCGTCATTATTTAGCAAACCTGTTTCAAAATCGGACATTTCGTCAATTTTCTTTTCAATAGAAAACCACATAATCATTGCAATAATAAATTCTTTTTGTTCGGTTGTCATTTCTTGAAGTCCTGTTTTGAGCTTCATTATTTCATTTGCCAGCACATATTTATTGTAAATAATTCTTATTTGACGCGGTGTTATATCGCTGACGAGTTTCAGATATTTTCTTATGAATGTAAAATCTTCTCGGTAAACCCTTTGTCCTTCTATATATTCAGTATTGCTGTTTGTTTCATAAGCTGTTAATGTACCGAAAAGCACTTGAATATAAAAAGTGTAATTGTCAAAAATTTCAATTTTTTCATCGTTGTTCAAAGCCGGCAGTTTTAAACCGAAAAGGAATAATTTGTCGAGATATTCACGTGTCAGGCTGTCCACAATAATTTTGTCGCCTTCTACCATTCCTTTGTATTTGTTTTTAATAACTCTTTTTAGAATACGTTCATCAACTGCGGCAACTACTATAACTTTTTCCGAAATAATTTTATTTTCGGTCATAATACGCAGTGAATCAATTATTTTCAAAATATTATCTTCACTACATCTGTCTAAATCATCAACAAAAAGTATTATTTTTTTATTCCAAATTTTTGTTAAAAACGCAAAATCTTTTTCAATAGTTGCTTGCAGACCTAAGAGATTTTCATATTTTTTTGCTGAAATACGTTTGAATATATTCGACACATTAATACTGTATATCTTCGAAAAATAATAGCTTAAAACAAAAATATAAGTTCCCCAGAAACCAGCCGAAAATTCAGCTACACCAACAATATCTATTGTTTTTTTGATTGATGAATTTATCAATACAAAATAGACAAAAAAAGGGACTAATGTAACAGTTAATATTCTTATAATGTTTAATATCGGTTCTTGTCTGAAATTTGAAATTATTATTTTCAAAAAATAAAAAATCCATTTTACCGAAAAAAGTTTATCTGGCTTTTTATAATAAGTTTTTGCAAAAGCTTCATATAAATATGCCCAAGATGCTGGTGTGTCGTGATATTTCCAAGCAAGAAATTCTACAATTTCGTAATTTCTCAGCTCCATTTTTTTTCGTAGTTCTTTCCAAAAAAATGATTTACCCCTACCCCATTTCCCGAAAATACCAACCATGGATCCTTTTTCTGAAATTATCTGGTCAATTATGTTGGCTGTAATTTCAGATAAACCATCTACATTGATTACTCCTTGTTGCGGTTCAGTAAAGATATATACATCTTTAAGCGGATTTCCATTGGCATTTGTAAAGCAACTTAATCCTTCAAAATATTTTGTCGAATTTATCTGATTGTTTAAAATTAAAAGCGTTTCTAAATTTTTCAGAAAACTTAAATCAGGTAAAGATTTAATTTTATTATTTGATATATTTAATTCTCTAAGATTTAATAATTTAACAATATCAAATATATCAGAAATGTTATTGTCTGATAATTCTAATTTTGTTAATTTTTCGCAAAAAGTTAACGGTTTTATATCTTTTAATTTGTTTGAGTTAAGCGAAAATTCTTTCAGGTTATTCAAACGGCTTATTCCTGAAACATTTGAAATTGAATTTTTATCTAAATAAAGTTTTAAAAGGGATTTTAATTTGTAAAGCGGTGAAATATCAGTTATTTCATTAAATTGAAGATTTAACCATTTCAAAACCATTAAATTTTCAAGAGGTTCGAGTTTGGTAATTTTATTATCATCTAAATTTACCGCAGTCAGCATTAAATTTTTACGTAAAACCGAAATATCAGTAATTTTGTTTTTACTCAGATTCAAAACCGACAGAGATTTAAGTTTTGCTATGTCAGTGGGTATTTGTTCCAAGTCTAAACCTTTGATTTTCAATCCAATGATATTGTCTGAACTATCTAAACAATAAGTACATTCTTTTTCGCCAAAGTCCAAAAAAATGCTTCTTTTGTCGGGTACTTCAATAAATTCGGCGTTTATTTCTTTACCAATTTGGTTTATTATATCTTTTTCGCTCATTTTTATTTATTAGCTGAAAGAAATTGAGTTTTGTTTTTAAGAAATAAAAATTGTCCTGCAAAAACAGGCAAAAGAACGTTTATAACCCATAAAAGAATAGAAGCCATAAGAATTCCCTGCAGATTTTCGGCAAACTGACCAAGTACAAAAATTGAGACACTGCCTCTAATTCCCAAGTCCGCAATTACAATATTCGGCAAAACGTTCATAAGCAAAAACACTGAAAAAATACCTGCTATAGCTATAAAAAAATCTATTTCGACATTAAATAATTTTAATAATAAATAATATTGAAAAACAAAAACCAAGTATCGCAACATACTTAAAAACATTGTAATTACAAGTATTTTGTTTGAATAATCAGTCAAAATACTTGCTTTTTCTATAAATTTTTTCGGAATTCTCAGAAAAGAAAGAATTTTTATAAAAATATCGGGATTAAAAAACAAAACAGTCATTAAAACCGCTAACACCAACAAAATTGATGCAAAAATATTCAGACTTTCTGAACGAATGCCGTAAGCCCCGAAAAAAAAAAATATAATACTGAATCCGAACAACCCAAGCACAACAGTAACAGTCATTTGCGCAAAACTGCCAATACATGCCACCACAATTCCTTTAACCCGATTTGAAGGTTTCAGATATATAGACCTGCCCCCGATTTCTCCTATTCGGTTGGGTGTAAAAAGCCCGAAAATTATTCCTATCAATACACTTTTTAACGAATCAAAAAAACTAATTTTTTCGACTTTTTTTATTAATAATTGCCATTTTATTGCTTCTATTGACCAGTTTACAAACATCAATAAAAGCACAAAAACAAGTATGTGAATCAAATTGTAATTAAAAATTATTCCGCCTGAAAAATCAAACTCTTTGAAACGATGAATAATATATAAATACGACAAAGTGATAATTACAACTTTAAATAAATAATTCCATATTTTGTTTTTTTGTTTCATCAAAAGTTATTTGTTTCTAAATACATAACCGCAAAAATAACAAAATTATTTTTGAGATGTCAAATTCAGAAAGTAATAATTGTTTGTATTTTGAAGTTTATTTACTTTTTGAGGTAAAATATTTACTGAAGTTTCGCATTAAATCTAATATGCAATATAACAAATATTTACAAAACTAAAAACAAATTAAAATATTGATTATCAATAAGTTAATAATTCCAAAAAATGTATGGAAACAATTTTATCAGAAAATATTTTAATCACATAGTATCACGAAGGATTTTATAACTCTGTACAACTTTGTGGTATCAAAATATAACCTTAATAGTTTTAAATTCAACTATTTAATTCAAGTGCGAAAATTCATTTACTTTCAATTCATGCATGATATTTCCAGTATGACTGGGGGTGGAGGTAAATTCCACGTAAAATAGTCCTGCTGGAAGCAACTTGCCTGCATTAATAGCTTGATGTTCAATTAAGAACAATGTACAATTAATTGCACTTAGGAATTTTAAAATTTTTTAAATGCTAAGATCCTTACAGGACAAGTTCAAGCAAGATATTTCCAATATGACTGTGGGTGGAACGAAATTCCACCTTAAATTCAACTATTTAATTCAAGTACGAAACTTCAGTTAATCCATAACTTTTCTATTTTTTACGTAATTATTTTATACTTAATTGATTTTTAACGACTTAAATCTTTCATGTTAAAATTAAATATTACGTATTTACGTAAAATTTAATACTTGTTTATTTTTGTTATGTTTACTGATATTGTTGCAAATCAAAGCCTCTATTACGTATTTATAGGAAAAGTTACGGGTTAATAATAGAAGATTATATTATCTGAATCAAAAAAAAGTTGTTCATAAACAACCTTTTGAAACTTAACACTATTTATTTAAAACGGAACTTACTTACAACTTTTCAGGTTTTACAGGCGATAGCTAAGAAA